>NZ_JACJUP010000595.1:0-4152 GCF_014748295.1 Planktothrix sp. FACHB-1355
TCTCCTATTCTGTCAATAGTATCTAAGTAATTGCGATCGTTTAATCCAATGGTGTGGCGGTAATCTTCTAAATCTCGCAGCATTTGAGCGTATTCTAGCGCCATTTTCGGAAGTTCTTTCAGTTGTGTCTTTAATTGTTTTAATTCTTCTTCGCTCAAATTTACTTGCGTGGACAACTCATTTATTTTATCAATTTGGTTTTCGATTTTTTGGTAATCATCCGCAATTACCATTTTTACATATCGACTATTTTTATAAGATTGGATAATTTTATGCCGGTAAAATAATAATATTAAGAAATCTTGATAGCAGTCTCCAAATTTCGCTTCTGTTTCTGGGTGAGTAAATAACCAAACAATCACATGAATGTAACTATCTGGTTGGTTAGGATTACCGTATTCAAAAATCGGACTACCGAAGAGTTCACCGTCGCGATCGAGCCCTAGATTGTTATGATATTCTGATGGGATAAAATTTTGAACGCACTTATCGGCTAATTCTCGAATAAACTGCTCGCCTTCTCGCTTCTGTGCTATAGTTAACTTTGCTGTAATTAGTAAAGTTTGCCCTAGAGAACTTTGGACAAAATTTGGCAGCAAGCAGTTCAGATGAAATTTTCCCAAATCGGTGATGTCTATGTCTTGATATTTGTCGCTAGGGGTTGGTTCTGGACAACCGATGTTTAAACCAAAAGCGTAACTATCGCTAAGATTCAGAGGATGAACAAAACCTTTAACAATTAATGGTTCGATATCGGGATTGTTGGGATTTTCTTCTAAATAAACTTCGCCTTCGATCGGGATAGAATAATTTGTTGTCGCGTGTAAATCTGGTAGCGATTTTACCTGAAAATTTTTTAATATTTCCAGGTATCTCTCCTTCAAAGAATCGAGATTGTTTGCAGTTGGCGTGGTGTTGAAACCCTCAAGCAAATGAAAAGCAAACAAGTAAATATTCGGTTCGGAAAGTCGCTCACCCATTTTTTTCATCCTGTGCTTTTTTTAGGGCATCAAGTTTTTGCTGAACGGTTTTTCTAACTTCTCGAAAAGTATTGTCTAAATTGTCAGGAAGTGGTTCGATCGGATGGTCGAGTTTTATTTGTCGCAAAGAATCGCTAATAATTTTTCCTAACGGCTGACGTTCGCTACACCAATCAATAATAAGATCGACCGCTTGTTCAATTTCATCATCTGGCAATTCAGCTAGACTTTTATTAAGAAGAGGTAAGTCTTGCATGGCTTGAGGGAAAGCAGAAAAATTATTTTTCAGCAGTTCTAGAAAAGCTTGAAGAATTTTGTTAGAATCCATAAATTGATTTGCCCTGAAAGTTGTTAAAGTCCGATCGCACAGAAAGCCGCCCAATAAGCGGGATCTTCAAAAGGGAAAGCTGGATTACCGTTTAATTTTAACCATCGTTCGATTCCTTCTCGGCGTTTTGTATCCAATTTTAAAGTATCCAGTTCCTTGAGCAAGTCTTCTCTGGACAAATTCCGCAGCCAGTTTTGAGCTTTTTTGAGGGCGACTGGAACGCTAAGGCTGGGTTGTTCTGTCAATTCTCGATAAAAGCGAATCAGCAGAAAAGCCGTAGACAAGTCACTCACCGACCACAAACTACAGACGACGCCGGGACTACCTGCAACTAGGAAACCGCTGGGTAAGCCGATATATTCATCGCTGAGGCTACTAAAATCGGTAATTCCCGTTTCGCAAGCAGAGAGGACGACTAGGCGACAGGCTCTCAAGTCGAGGTCAAAAATATCTGCTAAAGTGAGGCATTGTTTCAAGTCTAGAGTTTTGTTATTTTTTAGAGGTAAATAGCGATTAGGGTCTGGATTTGGTGGCGGTGGAGGTAATTCGCAGTCAGCTAAAAGTAACGCAGAAAGCAAGGGATTTTCAAAGTTAAAATAGCCGTGACAGGAGAAGTGGATGCAGTCAGCGATGCTGAGACGGTTATTATCTATAACTGCTTTTTTAGCCGCAGTTTCGATCAGGATATCTTGAGGGTTGAAGTGCTGCTGAATAGTTTGCACTTCTAAGTTGGCATAAGTTAGATCTTTGGTGGGGTTTTGGATGGCGAACAGGTGAGAAAAATTGGGGCGTTGTCGCATTTGCGCTCTTTGCAGCAGTTGACAACTGGGAGCATAACTAACGCCTTGAGGGAATCTGTCGAGCAAGCAATAACTATTATTATGTGCTGTTTTCGTAAGGTTTAACGCATGAAGCGGGAACAGATGCAGGAAGCGGTGGGGAATTAACACCAGTTTATCGACTGTGGGAGGGACGAGTTTGATAATTTCATCAAGGTGCAAAATTTCCGCAAGGCGTTGCAGGCGAGTCGCTAAATTTTGCCGCCACTGAGTTTTGTTTGCGTCTTTTTCGTCAGTGTAATCGGTCAGATATTCTATAGCCCAGTTTCCTAAGTCTTTCAAATCTTGTTCGGAAGATTGCCAGAGTTGAATTTGAGGCGAAGTTGATGTAATGACAAAGGTGGCAAATTTATCCTCAGTAATATACCACTCTATAATTGCCGTATTATCGGCCACTAAGGATTGAATCTCGCTGTGCAGAATTGGTTCAACTTTTTGGGTAAAGCTGAAGTTGGGATCGAATGGTTTGATTTGTTCTAGGACGCTATCTAGCTGCTGTTGGAGTTTTGTTAGTTCGTCGCGCAATTGCTTTTGGGTGTCGTTGTTCGACTCCGAGAGTTGGCTGGTAGATTTTTGTCCTAACTGGCGCTGGATGGCGGGGATGTCTCGCCGCAGGCTATCGAGTCGAGTCAAAATTTCTTGGGGAATGTCGCCTTTGGGGTAGAGGTCGCGGTTGGCAAGGAGTTCGACCAGGTTGCGGGCTTTGCTGCGTTCTGCGGTTTCAACTGCTTTGGTTAAATTTTGGGCATTGATGCAGGCTTGTAACATTCGGAAATAAACTTCAATCGCATTTTCTTGAATCTCTCGCTTGGCAGCTTCTGTTCCTGCCCAATCGCGACTTTGTTCGACGGCTGCAATCGCCTTCTCGTAGCCGTAGATGGCGTTATTCCAGTCTTGGAGTTCAAAAGCGAGGTTGCCGAGGTTGCGTCCTGTGTCAAGGCAATCTAGGGGGAAGGCTGAGGGAGTGCGAATTTCTAGGGCTTGTCGGTAACATTTGATCGCTTTTTCGATATTATCTACCTTGTCTCCTTTGATTCTGTTACGGTAGGCATTTGCCACATTATTTTGCATCATTGCCCATTTTTCGGGAAACGCATCGCGGGTGTAAACGGTGAGGGCGGCAGTGTAATATGCGATCGCTTTTTCCAGGTTATCTGCTTTTTCCCCTTTGATTCTATTACTGTAGGCAACTGCCAAATTATTTTGCGTCCCTGCCCAATCTTGGGGAAAAGCTTCGCGAGTGCGAACTTCCGATGCGGCGGTGTAGGATGCGATCGCTAATTCTAGGTTATCTGCTTTTTCCCCTTTTATTCTATCCCAGTAGGCATTTCCCAGATTATTTTGCGTCGTTGCCCATTCTTGGGGAAAAGCTTCGCGGGTGTAAATGGTGAGTGTGGCGGTGTAAAATTCGATCGCTTGTTCGAGATTGTCTGCCTTCTCTCCTCTGATTCTGGAATGGTAGGCAATTGCCAGATTATTTTGCGCCGTTGCCCATAGTTCGCTGCCAGGTTCCAGATTGTTTAAAACTATTTGATAACCAGCGATCCCAATTTCAATATTATTCGCTCTCTTCCCTCGCGGAAAGCCACTAATATGAATACTCAAATTTCCAATAATGGGGATAATCTCTCTAGTTGCTTCTGGATGTTTGGCAATTAAATTCACAGCCACTTGATTTAAAATTGCCGCAAAACGGACATTGAGAAGATGCTTCCCTCTGTCTAAAATCGGGTAAACTACCGAAATATCTCTATAGCTTTCTTCTGCGTGCAATAATTCTAGGATAAACTCTACATACTTCTCGGTATTTTCCCCTTCAGAGTTATCGCCATCTTCCTCATCATTCATCCCCAAAAATTCCCCTAGCTGACTGGCAACACTTCGCAAAAAATCAGCTTCATTCTGTTTTCCTTCCTCTGCCAACCCTGCCGCCACTGCCTCGCAAACTTGCACAAACCCCAAATCCAGCAATTCCGAGTTTGCCTGTAAAATCTGCGGTTCCTCA
>NZ_JACJUP010000596.1:0-4203 GCF_014748295.1 Planktothrix sp. FACHB-1355
AGGGAAATTGCTTCCATATATATGGAGCTATGGCTCCCAACGGTGCCACCATCCAGCAGCGCCTCAACGATCAAATGCTGCACCCCAATTTTCCCGTCCCACTACAGATTATGGGGGCCCAGCTGAAATTCTACAATCTGGAAATGGGAGACAGTGTTGAACTGGGGGATGTTCGGCTGGAAACTGGTTTGTTAAATCATCCAGGGGAAGCAATGGGCTACCGCGTCAACTGGCGCGGTTATTCCGCAGCTTACATCACCGATACAGAACATTATCCAGATCGTTTGGATGAAACTGTTGTCAGGCTAGCTCACAACGCCGACGTGCTGATCTACGATGCTACGTATACAGATGAGGAGTACCATTCGCCAAAATCAAGTAAGGTAGGATGGGGACACTCTACCTGGCAGGAAGCGATTAAAGTGGCTAAGGCAGCAAATGTCAAGCAATTGGTAATCTTCCACCACGATCCCCTGCATGACGATGATTTCTTGGATATGGTAGGAGAACAGGCTGTGAAGTTATTTCCCAATACCCTGTTGGCACGAGAAGGAATAACTCTAGAGATAGTCCCACCATCGGTATCTGTCACTGAAGACCTACAGGAGGCTAAAGTAACTGCCTAATCGGTTAATTCCAGATTGCCGATCGCAGATTGTCGATGCCATTTTCCGATTTTGTTATCCTAACTCTGAAATTTGAAATTCGCCGAGAGTCTGATTTGTGTAAAATGTAAAGCGTGTGGGTTACCTCATCGCTAACAACTGCTCTAACTCCAACTGCTGTTGCCCTGGGAAACTTTGATGGCGTACATCGAGGGCATCAACAGGTGGTTAAACCCGTATTGCCAGAATCCTTAGCTGAATCCTTGGCTACTCGAAGCTTAGCGGCGTTTCCTCCCGCAGAAAGTCGTTGCCCAGAGGATAAAAGCCTTCTGGAAAATACTATTTCCGAAAGCCGCGACTCTATTCATAAATTGAGTATCAGCACAAATTTCTATGCAACCGTTGTCACCTTTAATCCCCATCCCCAAGAGTTTTTCACGGGGAAATCGCGTGCTTTGTTAACCCCTCCCGATGAAAAAGTTCTTCATCTCGCCTCCCTTGGTGTGGAACAGCTGGTGATGTTGCCTTTTGGCCGGGAAATGGCCGCGCTCAGCCCGCACGAATTTGTAGAAAACATTCTCGTACAGCAACTGAGGGCTGAGCGGGTGAGCGTAGGGCAGGATTTTTGTTTCGGATATAAGCGATCGGGTACATCAGCCGATTTGCAAGCGATCGCAGCCAAATACGATGTGGAAGTAATTATAGTGCCCATTCAAAATAGCGAAGGCGAAAGAATCAGCAGTTCGATGATCCGCCAAGCGCTCCTTTCAGGAGATATTGAGCGTGCAAATCGGTTGCTGGGGAGACCTTACACTCTCACAGGTTCAGTGGTCAAAGGTCAGCAACTGGGCAGAACTCTAGGATTTCCGACCGCTAACCTGCAATTGCCGAGCGAAAAATTAATACCCCATTTTGGTGTCTACGCCGTGCGAGTTGCGATCGAACCAGCACAAAATTTTAGCCAAGATAGCACAGAGTTTTGTGGCAAAGAAAAAAATAATTTAACTGAAAATTCATTATCTCACCTTCTGCCTGGGGTGATGAATATTGGCTGTCGGCCAACCGTGAATGGCACAAGTACAACTGTGGAAATCCACTTGTTAGACTGGTTTGGAGATTTGTATGGAAAAACTATAACGGTAAGTTTAGAAAAATTCCTGCGCCCAGAACAAAAATTTGCTTCCCTCGCAGCGCTCAAAGCGCAAATCGAAGTAGACTCGGCAACCGCTAGAGCGCTGTTTATAGGTAATGGATAATTGCAAATATTAGCTTGAAATTAAATCTAAAATCTGCAATTTAAAATTAAAAATTTACCCATTACCCATTACCGATTACCAATATGAGAAAACATATTGAAATACTCACCGCAAACCTGGGCCGTACTATTGTTGGCAAAGCTGATGCCATCCGCTTAGTATTGGTAGCCCTGCTTAGCGGTGGGCACGCCCTGCTGGAAGATGTGCCGGGAGTAGGTAAAACCTTACTGGCCAAATCGCTATCTCGCTCGATCGATGGCAAATTTCAACGCATTCAATGTACTCCCGATTTACTCCCCAGCGATATCACAGGAACCAATATCTGGAATCAAAGTAGCGGTGAATTTGAATTTCTGGCTGGGCCAGTATTCGCAAACATCCTGCTGGCAGACGAAATTAACCGCGCTACACCCCGCACCCAGTCTGCCTTGTTGGAAGTAATGGAAGAAAGGCAAGTAACTGTGGATGGGGTACCTCGTTTAGTTCCCAACCCATTTTTTGTCATTGCTACCCAAAATCCGATCGAATATCAAGGCACCTTTCCCCTGCCAGAGGCCCAGATGGATCGTTTTACCCTTTGCCTCACACTCGGCTATCCCAGCGAAGTAGAAGAACTGCAAATGCTGCAAAGGCTTCACGAAGGAGTCAACGTCGATGAACTGCAACCGTGTATTTCGACTGAGGATGTTTTGGAGTTGAGGCGTTTGTGCGGTCAAGTCAAGGTGGAAGCCGCTCTACAACATTACATCCTTAACTTAGTGCGAGCCACGCGAGAAGATGAAGAAATTACTTTGGGCGTCAGTCCTCGCGGTACAGTCGCCTTGCAGAAAGCTAGCCAAGCCCTTGCTTTTATTCTCGGTAGAGATTACGCTATTCCCGATGATGTCAAGTTTCTGGCACCCTACGTGCTTTCCCACCGCCTCATTCCCTCTGGTGGGCGGCGGGCAAAAACCATTGTGGAGCGGCTGTTAAGATCTGTATCAGTTCCTTAAAATATTAGGTGTGTTGTTGGGAGCCTTATTTGTCTGACAGTAGAGTACGAACAAAGCTTTATCGAGGCCGATCGCGCCACAAACAGAATAAGCGATCGCCGATCGTTTTGTTTTTGTTACTTTTACTGTGGAGTAGCGTAATTGCCTGGGGTTTTACTCTGTTAACGCAATATCCCGGACAAAGCCAAACCATACCTCAAGTATCCCCCGCCGTATATCCGGCATCTAGCGAAGCAATCAATATTCCCTCGCCAAATCCCCTGGCTACAGTTGACATAGTTCCGCAGCGATATCAACTCGGACAACAACTATATCTTGAAAACTGTGCTACCTGTCACATTGGCCTACCGCCAGCAGTTTTACCAACGGAAACTTGGCGAAACCTCATTCAAGATGAGGAACATTATGGCAAAAAGCTGAAGCCCCTAGTAGACCCCGAACGCTTCCTCGTGTGGGACTACTTGCGGGTTTTCTCGCGCACGCAAGCACCAGAAGAAGAACAAACCCCTTATCGAGTAGCTCAATCTCGCTATTTTAAAGCGCTCCATCCCAGAGTCAAACTACCCCAACCCGCTAATATGGGGAGTTGCGTCACCTGTCACCCTAAAGTGGAGCAATACGATTTTCGCACTCTCTCCTCAGAATGGCAAAACGCCCCGTAAGCTGCGGCATTTGGGATAGCCTTTATTGCCGCACCAAATGCCAAGACATAACAGTCAAAAGCCGCAATCGGGAACTTTTCTCTGGGCAGAAATTACGGTAACAAGTGGGTAATTCCCACCAGTCAACTGTACAGCCAAGAGCGGAATTGAGGATGATAAGATTAAAATATTCTTAAAAATCCTTTTTCCAGCCACCAGACACGGTTTGCAGTCGTGCTATTTTAGCTAACCTTCCTGACGAGAAGGCTTTTCTAGCATAAAGTCTGCTGAGCTTATTTGTGTGTATTCCGCTCTCTTCCAGATGTGTTACCAGGTAATTATTTGCTCGAAAGTCAGTTCCGGTCTGTTTCCAAATACAAATTTATCCTTCTTTTTCCGCAGTTTCATTAGTAACTGAGTAACTGGGGAAGCGATGAGAGTAATTTGGCAGCGGCGAATAGATCGGCTGATTGCACAAGCAGATCGGGTGGCAAAAGACAAGAAATGAAAATCTGGGAGCTAACTAAGAAGTTATTAATATTCCAGGTAAGTGCAAAAAATGCAAATAGCTAACAGATAGATCGTCGAGCAAATGCTACCTGCCAAGTGCGATCGCCAAATAACAGAATAAAAATGAAAAATGGCCAAAGCCTTTTCACACAGAACAACTAACAGCTAACAAATACTGCCATGTTAAAAACTTTGCTGG
>NZ_JACJUP010000597.1:0-4149 GCF_014748295.1 Planktothrix sp. FACHB-1355
ATACTTAGCAACGTTAAATAAAGAGTCAGTTGTTTAAAAGTTAAACTCATGGTCGTCAGGCTAAACGACAGTTTCACAAGCGATAAATCTACTGTAGCCTGTTCTCAGGATGACCTTCACAAATCGGCTGTTGTTTTTGGTGTAAAATCTTGACAATACATCAATTACAGCCAGTTGCTAGAGTTTAAATTTTTTAACAAAATACCGATCGCACCCTCTTTTACTAATTGAGTTCATGGCTCTTCATCGTTGGTTTCCATTGCTATCAACACTTTTGTGGCTGACTGTTACCGTCTGGGGAGCCAAAGCCGATCCGGAATTACCAGCAGCTAAGAACGATAATTGCCCTCAGCCAGCGTTGGAGCGCTTGAAGAAACATATAGTTGCTGCGGGTGAGACGATCGAAAGTATCGCCAGCAAATACGACCTCATTCCGGCTACGCTAATGGGCATGAATCCCAGTTTGAGGCAAGGAGAGGCTCGCGTTGGCAGCGAAATTATCATTCCTCCTTACAACGGTATCGCCTTAGAAGTTCCTGAAGGTAAAACTTGGCGCGACTTAGCCGCAGGTTACAACGTCCGTCCCGCCGTAGTCTACGAAGTCAATGGCTGCGAAGAAAATCCCAGAGTAGTCTTTTTGCCAGGGGTAAATTGGTCTCCCGAAGGCACTGATGTTGAATTTGAAAGCGCCTTGAAAGGCTATCCTTTACCCACACAAACAACAGTGGGTTTTGCCTTTGGCTGGAATCTTCATCCTATTACTCGTAAAGTAGTCTTTCACGGCGGTGTAGACTTGCTAGCAGAGCCAGGAACGCCAGTTTTTGCCGCTGGCGACGGTATAGTAGCTTTTGCTGGCGAAAGAGGAGATTACGGCAACTTAGTAGTTATAAATCATCAGGAAGGACAACAAACTCGTTACGCGCACCTAGATACGATCGCAGTGTCCGCAGGTCAGACAATTCAACAAGGTATGCAGTTGGGAACCGTCGGTACTACAGGATTTCCCGACATCGAACTTCCCCATCTGCATTTTGAAGTCAGATATAACTCCGATTTAGGTTGGGTAGCTGAAGACCCAAAACGTTACTTACAGGCAGCCGCAAGGCAAGGTGATGCCATGTTTTCCCGGCAACAAACAACACAGGTAGAGCAACGTTAATTGGGGTGTAGGGAAAAAAATGCACCCTACACCCTACACTCTATGCCATCTCTCAAAGATGACGGGAAAAGTCAGCGGTGTGTATTATGGAGTCGATACTTTTGCTAATAACTCTTGCTGTGGCTCTGGCGGCTGTTCCTCTGGGGGCGAGCTGGAGCCAACAAGAGAACGGTACAAATTGTCATACTCCTGAGCGGATTTATCCCAGCTGAAGTCCATCCTCATCGCCCGCTGTTGCAATTCGTACCAATCTTTCTTGTATCGGAAGCTCTCCCAAGTCCGCACCATAGACGTATAAAGGTCTAGAGGTTCATAGCGATCGAAACAGAAACCCGTACCTACATGGTTCATGGGGTCGTGGTGGGAGACGGTATCGACCAAGCCGCCAGTACGACGGACAATGGGTACGCAACCGTAGCGCATCGCCATCATTTGACTGATGCCGCAAGGCTCGAAGCGACTGGGCATCAGGAAAGCATCCGTACCCGCGTAAATGCGTCTGGCTAAGGCGTCGCTTTGGAGGATATAAGCTGACATCCGACCGCGATAACGAGTGGCAATTTGCCACATTTGGTTTTCGTAGTAGGGATCGCCCAAGCCTAACACAACGAATTGTGCATCGGTGTAGGCCATGAAGCGGTCTAGCACCTGAATGATCAAATCGATCCCCTTCTGTTCTACTAAGCGGGAAATCAAGCCGATCAAAAAGCAGTTGGCATTCACCTCTAAGCCCAATTCTTCTTGAAGGGCGACCTTGTTGGCCCGACGCTGGTCGAGAGTATCGGCGGTAAAATTTTTGGTCAGATGTTTGTCCGTGGCGGGGTCGTAAATGTGGGTATCGATGCCGTTGAGGATACCGCTTAACTTGCCACTGACGTAGGATAACAAGCCTTCCAACTGTTCCCCGTAGGCTGGTGTTTTAATCTGATCGGCGTAAGTGGGGGAAACGGTGTTGACGCGATCGGCATGGTGAATGGCCGCGCTCATTGTATTATGGCCTTGCATATACCAAGGGCACCAAGTCATCTGCTCTAAACGCCAGCGCCACGGCCCTTGATAAGCTAGGTTGTGAATTGTAAAGATAGTCTTGATCTCCGGGTCTTCCTGCATCCACACCGGAATCATGCCTGTGTGCCAATCGTGACAGTGGATGATATCTGGTTTCCAGTAGTTCCAGGCAAACTCAGCTGCACCATTGGCAAATAAGGTGAACCGCCAGTCTTCATCTTCTCCGTAGTAGATGCGGCGCGGCCAGAAGGAGGGATGACCAAACAGGTACAACGGTACATCGCTATTTGGAAAGACCGTCTCGTAAACAGCGAAGTTTTGTAACATCGCTGTGCCATACCAAATAGGCGATTTCGGTACGTCTATTTTGTCGGGCATAAAGCCATAGTAGGGCATGAAGATCCGGACATCATGCCCCATTTTTTTCAGGACTTTGGGTAAGGCACCGACGACATCCCCCATGCCGCCTACTTTAGCCAGGGGTGCTGCTTCAGCTGCAACAAATAGAATCCGCATCTTATTTTCGCGTTCCCTGCAATGGTTTGTTACATAATACCGAGTCAGGGGATCGATGACACGCTTTCTTGGCAAGCAGGTTTTAGTTGCCTGCTATGCTGAAAAAGAGCGGCCATCTTGCCTAACTAATACGGTTACAGGGCGGGATTATCTTTGCCCACCCCACAAGATATTAATTTACTCTTGTCTCACTTCGGCAAAAATTTGCTCTAAAATTGTTTGGGCTCCCTGTTGCCGCAAGCGCTGTGCCAGTTCGATACCTAATTTTGCCGCGTCGATCGCAGCTCCGCTAACGCTATCCTTGATTAATTGCTGTCCGTCCAAGCTGGCGACCATACCTGTGAGGGTGAGGGTGTCGCCTTCGATTTGGGTGTTAACGCCGATCGGTACTTGACAGCCGCCTTCCAGTTCTCGTAAAAAGGCTCGCTCTGCATAGCAGCGTTGCGCTGTGGCTGTGTGTTCCAATACTTTGATTAACGATAGCACTTCGGTGTCGCCGTCGCGGCATTCGATCCCTAAAGCTCCTTGTCCGACAGCGTGGAGGGAAATTTCGGCGGGGATGACTTGGTGAATGCGATCGCTCATTCCCAATCTTTGTAACCCGGCTACTGCTAAAATAATGGCGTCGAATTCACCTGCATCCAGTTTAGCCAGTCGCGTATTCAAGTTACCCCGAATATCTTTAAATGTCAGGTGGGGATAGTGGTGACGCAGTTGCGCCAGTCGCCGCAGGGAAGATGTTCCCACTACTGCACCTGCTGGCAAGGTGTCGATTTGTTTGTCTTTGTGCTTTTCGTGGACTACCAAGGCGTCGGCTGGGTTTTCCCGTTCGGTGACGCAGCCTAAAATCAAACCTTCTGGCAAATTCGTGGGTAAGTCTTTGAGGGAATGGACGGCAAAGTCTGTCTCGTTGTTGAGCATTCCCACTTCGAGTTCTTTGGTAAAGAGTCCCTTATCGCCAATTTTGGCTAAGGCGACATCGAGTATTTTGTCGCCTTGGGTACTCATAGTGTGGACTTCAAAGGTGATGTCGGGGAAGTGTTTCTGGAGTTGTTCTTGCACCCAGTAGGTTTGCACTAGGGCGAGTTGGCTTTTGCGCGAACCGATGCGTATTGTGCGGGTAGGAGCGGAAACTGACATAAAGAGGTGTTGTCAAAAGAGCGTGTAAAGTCACCCAATCTAGGCTACCGCAGACTGGGACTTCTATATTAGAAATTGCAGACGTTCGCTACCACGGAAAGTGACTATACCTATGTTTCGGTTGAAGTATCCCGTCGAACAAAGCGATCCGCCTCTTTCTCCCAGAGAAACTCTGCCCACGATGTACGATCTACCTAGCGAAGATCCGGAGGAACCCGGTTTGCCTGACCGAAAAGCGAGACGCAAGCCCCTGGCTTTAGACATGGGGATAAGTCGATAAGCGACTTTAGTCGCCGTCTCGATTTCCGTTTAGACTCGAATTGCGT
>NZ_JACJUP010000598.1:0-4100 GCF_014748295.1 Planktothrix sp. FACHB-1355
TGCTGTGGAAAATAGTAGAAAATTTGTGTTCTGATTCTCGTAAGGCAATTTCAGCTAGTTTGCGATCGGTAATATCTCTGGCGGCGGCATAAATTAGTTTGCCGATCGGCAACGATCGCCATTCTATCCAATGGTACGAGCCATCGCGATGCCGATAGCGGTTGGTAAAATTCAAGACTACTTGCTTTTGTGATAATTCGGCAATTGCGCCTAACGTACTTTCGAGATCGTCAGGATGAACGAAATCTAAAAATCTACGCCCTTCTAGATCGGCTAAGGTGTAGCCTAATATATTTTCCCATTCCACATTTAGGCGGCGAAAATAACCATCTGTGTCGGCAATGCAGAGCAAGTCTAATGGAGCGGAAAAGAACCGCTCTAGTTCATCTGTTTTTTCTTGGAGGGCAATTTCTAGATGTTTGCGCTCGGTGATATCTACAACGACTACTCCCACTCCATCAGGAGAATTATTCACATCAAAAATTGGAAAGTACGAAACCATCCAGTAACCCTGAATTCCCTGCTTTCTGGGAACTTCACCCCTTATTTCTAGATTGATAATCGGTTTTCCCGTGGCTAGAACTTGTTGATATAAAGGTTCAATTGTATCCGCTAATTTTTGGGGAACAACTTCCCTAATGGTTTTACCGATTTTTTCTTCTACCGTCAACCCGGCAATTCCTGATAAAACTTGATTGAGTTTAACAAAACGCAGTTTTTTATTGAGTATTCCCATTCCCACTGGCGCAGATGCAAAGAAAGCGTTCATTTGTGCTTCGCTGCGTTTCCATGCCTCGGTTCTTTCTCGTACTTGCGTTTCTAAACTGCGATTGTACTCTAATAAAACCTGCGCCATCTGGTTAAAAGATTCCGTTAATTCACTGACTTCTTTAGCACCAATTACCGGAATATTGCCCTCTAATTCACCTTTACTTAAGTTTTTAGCCGCAGTATTTAAGTGCAAAATCGGTTTCGTTATTGAATGGGATGCGAGCGCTCCCATCCCGATGCTAACTAATAAAGTAACAAGACAAAGTAAAATTGTATGGTGAGTATTTTTATTAATCCGGGTCATTAAATCCGATTCTGGGATGGCAACGACGAGTGACAAATTCAAACCATATTTATCTCGATAGGGAACAACTCTAATAAATAATTTTTCGCCTTGGCTATTGACTATCAATTGTTCGTCATTTTGGATGTGGCGAAAATTTCCGAAACGCTTCTTTAAGTGTTCGGCAATTTCCCTGTTTCTGACATCTCGACTATTGAAGATCGATAATGGGGTAGGCCGATTGTTTCCTTGCTGGAGATCGCGCTTTTCTAATGTGGAGGTAGCTGCTAAATTACCAGAACTATCGATAATAAAAGCTTGGCCCGATCGCGAAAAGTGCAGCTTTTGCAGAAATGTACTGAGAGCGGCAAGATCTACATTAGCCGCAAAAACTGCTTGCAATTGACCGGCGCGATCGTAAACTGGCGTCACTGCAAACATTCCTACCGCAGGTGCAGCTTGGTAAACTACCAGTGGTGTCCAAGTTTGTTTTCGGTTGCTTTTTGCTTGCACGTACCAGGGAAGGGTACGCAAATCCATTTTTACCCCATAGACAAGTTTTTGCGGCTTCCCTTTAGAATCAACTATATAGAATTTGCGTTGTGTAGGAGTGGGATTTTTTGCTTCACTGTAAAAGATCGTACCGATCGGTAAATCTTTTCCAGATACCTTGCGAACAACTTCGCGCATATCCTGAGTGAGAATGCGTCCGTATCCAACAGTTTCTCCCTTTCGATTGAGAAAGAAGATCCCTGTCACAGACTGATTTAGTTTTATATGCTGCCAAAGCTGTTGCCGCACTTCCTCCAAGTTTCCAATATCCAGCGTTCCCTGTTGCCATGCTAGATGGTTGGTTGTTACAACTTGTTGGGGCGTCTCCAAATTACTGTCGAGGCGATCGCTAATTCGTTCTCCCACCTCCTCCATCAGTTGCTTTGCCAAGTCTTCCACTGCCTGTTGGCCATTTTTATAAGAAAGATAACCCACTAATCCCACCGCCGTTACAGTTTGCAAAACGAAGGGCACAATCAGGACAGTTCTTAAAGAGAGCTTGCGTAACCAGCTAGTCACTATGAGGTACTGTTTTGGAGTTGAAAAATCTATTTAGATAAAATTATCCGAGCTTCCCCTTGTAAACCTCTCCGCATCATCGACGGCAAATGAAGGAAACTGCGATAGTTGGGCCTTACCTGCAAATACCTAAGTACGTGCAGGTAAATAAAGTCAAAATAACTTAATGTTCAATCAAATATTATACTCCTTTAGGGAGGTGCTTTGGCAATAAAACTATGATAACCCTCCTCAAGCTTGTCCTTGCGTACTTCCCAGGCAAGGGACGAAGCTGCCCATATATAAAATTTACTTAAAGAAAGAGTCGGATGGGGAAGATAGGGAAGTAAAATTTCATATTTTTCACATCTTGCAGCATTATCAACAAGACCTGAGAAACCGGGTTGCTTAACTAAAAATCTAGGCTCTTGACTTTAATTTGCAATAACCTCGCTGTATTGGCTTGTTAAAATATCTGAAATTTGGATCGTGTGCGAGTAATTATTAATTTTTTGGTGGCTACTATAAATTGTGTCTAAAATAAACAATACCGATCGTAAAATTGATAGCCTATTGTAGAGGGCGTGAAATATTCAAGTTTTCCAAAAATTTTAAGCGTTCTGTCTGACGCACCGTACACGGATAATAAGTAGTTTAAATACCGAACAGCTTATCGCTACCAGCTATAATTATCCATAGCAACTGAAAGGAGTTATTATGGGTTTAGGTCTTCTTGCTGACGGCAGGTGGGTATCGGAACGGGAACAAGAAGATTCCCAAGGCAGATTTATTCGTCCAGTTACCAGTTTTCGCAACAAAATTACGGCTGATGGTTCTAGCGGTTTTAAAGCGGAAACAGGGCGCTATCATCTTTATATTTCTTGGGCTTGTCCTTGGGCGCACCGCACCGCAATCATGCGAAAATTGAAGGGTTTGTCGGATGCGATCGGCCTTTCAGTTGTCCATCCGGTAATCGACCAAAACGGCTGGGAATTCTCCGACGAACCGGGTTGCATTCCCGACTCGATTAATGGTGCGAATTATCTTTGGGAAATCTATCTCAAGGCAGATGCAAAATATGAAGGACGGGTAACTGTTCCGGTGCTTTGGGATAAGGAAACCAGCACAATAGTAAATAACGAATCTCGCGAAATTATCCGGATGTTGGATACCGAATTTCAGGATTTCGCGAAGTCAGATTGGCACTTTTTGCCTGATGATTTACTGGAAAAGGTTGACAAAACGATCGAACTCATTTATC
This sequence comes from Planktothrix sp. FACHB-1355, assembly GCF_014748295.1. Taxonomy (NCBI): domain Bacteria; kingdom Bacillati; phylum Cyanobacteriota; class Cyanophyceae; order Oscillatoriales; family Microcoleaceae; genus Planktothrix; species Planktothrix sp. FACHB-1355. Next base: position 3,366 of record NZ_JACJUP010000598.1, read on the forward strand.
AACCGATCAATAACGGCGTTTATCGAGCCGGATTCGCTACGACTCAGACAGCTTATGAGGAAGGGGTGACAGATTTATTTAACGCTTTGCAACATTGGGATGAAGTGTTAGGCAAACAGCTCTATTTGTGTGGCGATCGCATCACCGAAGCAGACTGGTGTATGTTCACAACCCTCCTGCGTTTTGACCCAGTTTATTACGGTCACTTCAAATGCAATCTGCATCATATTTGGGATTATCCAAATCTTTGGAATTACCTCAAAGAACTTTATCAAATTCCCGGAGTTAAAGAAACCTGCAACCTCGACCACATCAAGCGGCATTACTATGTCAGCCATAACAAAATCAATCCGACTCGCATCGTTCCCAAAGGGCCGATAATGGATCTGGAATCACCACCCGATCGCAAAATAGTCTCTTAATTTACGGATTCATTGACACTCTGCGGTCTCTCATACACGCAGATTCATTAGAGATCTCCTCCAAAAGAATAAAAAAGGCAGGCAGGATGCCTACCCCACAAGAATTTTTGGAGAGTTACGGGCAGCTGGAATTTAGCCAGAGGAACGATCGACCTACAGGGGAAGCTTCGCACCTGCATTTTATCCCGATTCAGCACAGACCCCTGTGTTAAGCCGTACAATTGTCAATGTATACTCCAAAAAAGACGTTTTTTGTCTGCTGCTAACTTGCTGGGGCTGGAAATATGACATCCTATGCAACTTCCTCTGCTAG
>NZ_JACJUP010000599.1:0-4099 GCF_014748295.1 Planktothrix sp. FACHB-1355
GGGAAATAAAATCAAAAGAAATTATGCCATCTTGATACAGCGATTTCAGGAATTGATTGGCAAAAAATGGGTTACCTTTGGTTTTTTGATGTACTAATTCTGTTAAAGGTAAGGCTTTTCCTGGAGGACAATTTAAAGTGTCGGCAACCAAGCGATTTAGGTCATGCACATCTAATGGCAATAGAGTAATTTGATTTATGGTGGCTCGATTTTTCCGAATTTCTTCTAATGTCAATATTAGGGGATGAGTAGGATTAACTTCGTTGTCACGATAGGCTCCTAGTAACAATAAAGAGCCGAGTTCTGCTCCTGTCATCAATAGTTGAATTAATTTTAATGAGGCAGAATCAGCCCATTGTAAGTCATCTAAGAAGATAACTAGGGGATGTTCTTTGGTGGCAAAAACTTGAATGAATTTTTCAAATAATATATTGAAACGGTTTTGGGCAGCGGTGGGTGGAAGTTCTGGGACTGCTGGCTGTTTGCCGATAATTCGTTCTAGTTCGGGAATAACATCAATAATTACCTGTCCATTTTCTCCTAATGCTGACAATATTTTTGTTGTCCATGTGCCTAGAGATGTGGCACTTTCTGTAAGTAACTGCCGCATTAAATTCTGGAATGCTTGTACTAAGGCAGCAAAAGGAATATTACGCTTAAATTGGTCGAATTTACCGGAAATAAAATAACCCCGTTGGCGAATAATGGGTTTGTGAACTTCATTGACGACGCTAGTTTTTCCAATTCCCGAAAAGCCAGTCACCAACATCAATTCGGTGCTTCCCCGACTAACTCGATCGAAAGCTGCTAGCAAGGTGAAAACTTCGGTTTCCCTACCATAGAGTTTTTCAGGAATGGAAAAGCGCTCTGAAATGTCTCTTTGTCCTAAAATAAAGGGTGAAATTTCCCCATTAGTTTGCCATGCCTGCAAACAGGTTTCTAAGTCGTATCGAAGTCCAAAAGCACTTTGATAACGTTCTTCAGGGGTTTTCGCCATCAATTTCATGATGATGTCGTTAACTATCTGGGGAATGGCGGGATTGACTTCAATGGGGGGAGTTGGTTTTTTAGCAATATGGGAATAAACTAACTCCATCGGATCGTTTGACTGGAAGGGAAGTCTGTTGGCTAGCAGTTCGTAAAATGTTACCCCTAGCGAATAGAAATCGGTGCGATAATCGATACCCCGATTCATTCTTCCTGTCTGTTCTGGGGACATATAAGTTAGGGTTCCTTCTAGGATGTTAGGATTTTGAATTTCTTGATTTTCTCTGGGTAAAAGAGAGGAGATACTGAAGTCAATTAGTTTGATTTCCTTAGTTTCGGAATTAATTAAAATATTCTGAGGTTTGATATCTTTATGAATAATTCGGTTAGTATAAAGCCCTTCTAAAGTTTCGGCGATGGCAATGGCTATATTCAGAAATTCATTCAAGCTGATGTTTCTGGAATTGGTGTAATCTTTGAGAGAGATGCCGCCGAAGTCCTCCATTACTAGAGCAAAACCATTGCGGTAGTTTTCCAGGCTAATGATGGGGAGAATCCCAGGTAGGTTGAGGTTTTTGGTAATGATGTACTGATTGCGGATCTGCACGAGTTCGGAAAAAGTGGGATACTCGCTTTTGTGCAGTTTGAGTACAATGGGTCTTCGATCTGATTCTTTAATTCCGCGATAGATTAGGGTTCTGAAGCCGTCATAGATTTTGTCGCTGATGCGATAGCCTGGAAGTATAACCATTGGGTTTGTCATCTGTTGTCATCTGTGTCATCTGTCTTCAGAACGATGATAACCGAACCAAAGGTAGATTCCCAAAACGCAATGCCTGGTGTAGTTTTGCTTTAACACTCTCAAAAATGAGAACTTACCGATTTGGGCATCATACCGCACCAAAGCCTTGATAGCCGCCAGCTTGCGGTTAATCGTCGCCTCCTTCAGATTCTGCTCCACCAACCGGAGCTTGTACTTTAGCACCAGCGCGATCGCATACCTTGTCCGTCCCCAAATACAAAATCTTCTGGCGGGAAGGGAGTAAGTATCAATCTTTCTCTAAATCTTGACCCTTCGACTGCAAACCCTTGCCATTCAATTGCTCAAAAGCTTGTTTCTCAGCCTCATCAAAATTGCAAGTAACAGCCGGACAGCCTTTCTTAGCTTTATAAAGCGTACCCCGATTTGAAATCTCATCGACAATTCGCAGAGTTTCGGTAGGAGTATGCAGAATCACCCGATACTTACCATCATTGAAAGTGCTAGTTTGAATTTCTTCTCCCATATTAGCAACATTACCTTGCAAGCTTTTAATCGCAGAAGTAAGCATCTTCTTTTCCCATTCCTCCCTCACGGGTACTGACTGCTGCTGCGATACATCCACAGATTGCACTACTTCACGAGTACATCGCTTAAATCCATCCTGCTGTTCTAAACGATATCCCTTTTCTACTAAAAATGCCGCAACCAATCTATCAGTTCCAGGTGCATCCCCCACCACAAACGATGCACCAGCCTCTATAGCTTTTTCTAACAACGGAACGTAATGCTGTTGGAAAGTTTGCTGCATTTTTTCATCCGTTACCCCACGCCAAGGGCCAGAACCAGATACCATAATCATATCATCTTTTGAATAAACCCCGGTATTCCCACGTTCCCCCCAAGCTTGTTGATAATTGCGGGTAGAAGATGGCGTTCCCGGCGATGCAGCAGAAAAGCCAATAAATTGAGTTGCCATTTCAGCCATCGCCACATCTTTTGGGAAATGAGATGCCACTTTCTCATTCAACGGTGCTAGATTAGCTAAGGGATTAGTAGATTCTTGAATTTTTGAAGTATCTTTTGATTCAAACGATGGTTGTACTTGTACCGAGGAGGATGTAGAAGCAACAGTTTGTATGGTTTCTCTACTGTCCTGCACTTTAGAAGCAGCAGTATTTAACAATGATTGCATCTCATCAAGCGGTACAGCAATCAATTTTATATGCTGTCCCCCTTGCATCTGTTCGTATTCTAGAGGAAAATTAAAAGCAGCAGTCAACCGAGAAGCAGTCTTCGATTCTGACTTATAAGTTGGCAGTAAAATTCCAAAATACAATTCTTCCTGTTCCCCCTTGTCAGCAATTGCCACAAAACTACTAGCACCAAATTTACTATCAAGTTCCTTAGCAAACGCCGAAATTAACTCAATTTCTTTCCCTTTCGCTCGCATGAAATTATCAACTTCATCACCAGGGATGAAATAAGCTTTAAAATCAGCCGCATCATCGTGCATCAAAGCAGTAGTTTTCTCTGGATACCGTTCTCTCAATAAAGGCTTTAAGGCATCCGTCAAACTCAATTTCTTAGTCTTAACTAACGGTTCTTCCTTCGTCCACACTTCAGGATATTTAACGGTAGCAGAATCTACTTTAATATGAGCGATCGTAGCAGGTGCAGATTCCAGATTAGCCTTAAACTGAAACCCTTGCACTGATATCCCTTTTTCCGATAACTTTTCAGTCAATTCAGCCAACGATTCCTTATCGATCGCACCCAACGGCTTACCATCAATAAGCGCGATCGCGCTTTTGCTATTCTGTACTTGGATAGTAACCGTTCCCGCCTCCCCATGCCACTCGCGTTCGGGAAAAGCATACTTCTTCAACTGTCCCACCTTCAGTTGATTACCCTTACTGCTGGTAACGATAATGCTAGCCCCCGGTGGTGAGGAGATAGTAGCTTCAAACTGAGTACCAATCGGCAATTGGGCAGATTCGCTGCGAAACACACCCAACTTCTTCCCTTCTGCAACTAACCATCGCTTATTCTGAGTAGGATTAGCAGGGTCAGACGCTTGAATAATCTCGCAACTGACTTTCTCACCCACCCAGCGGCGACCCAGGTGTTCGTTACTCGGTTTATGGGTACCCACCACTGCAAAATCGGTAAACTGTAATTCGTGCAGTCTTCCACCTATCTCCCAACCAAACATCGCAAATGCAGCAGATGACTTCTTTGTGGCATTTTCATCTTTCCCGCTGGTGGATAGTTCCCACATCGCCGCCGCTATTGTTTCTTTTTGAGAGTCGGGTATATTTTCTCTATTCTTATTGGCAAAATCTCTCGCTT
>NZ_JACJUP010000006.1:0-33016 GCF_014748295.1 Planktothrix sp. FACHB-1355
ATTGTTTGTTTAACACATACTTGTGGAAGAACTCCAAGACGACTGAACTATTTCCTATTAGGAAATATATTCGTAGCAAACATTTAGGTCATTGCTCTAAACCCACCTGAATGACAGGCACTCCAAACTTCCCCGTTATTCTTGTCAGCGAAGAAGCTTATGAACTCTCCACAAATGAAACGATGGGGAGCAAGTATAAGTTTTGGTTTAAACATGAAAAATTGGGTCTTTGTCTGTATAAACAAGCGCGAGAAAACTTAGGCGAAGATTGGGCTGAGAAAGTGGCATCCCAGTTGTGCTTCCTCTTGGGACTCCCTCACGCTGTTTATGAACTAGCAGAAACTTGGGAAGGAAATCGCGGTGTCGTTTCACCCAACTTTTTACCAATCGAAGGAGGGACGCTCGTTCATGGTAACGAACTTCTCACCCCCATCGTACCGAATTACCCCACCTCTGGAACTTACGGGGTGACACAACATACAATTGATATCGTACTAAGCGTTATCTCAGACGATTCTGTGAACCTTCCTATTGGTTGGACAGCACCAGAAGGCATCCAAAGCGCAGTGGAAGTCTTTGTCGGCTATCTCCTGTTAGATGCCTGGATTGGCAATGGCGATCGCCACCACGAAAACTGGGGAATTGTAAGAAGTAAAGCAGCGTCTAATTCTGTGGAAACAATTCATTTAGCACCCACATTCGACCATGCCTCAAGTTTAGGTCGTGACCTATCTGATGAACAAAGGCAGAAACGTTCAGTAGAAGCTTATGCCAACAAATGTTTCTCAGCATTCTATGAGAATGTTGGCGACAAAAAGCCCCTCAAAACTTTTGATGTCTTTCACCGCGTTGCTCATCGTTATCCTCAAGCTGCCCTTATGTGGCTGTCACGACTTGAAAGTATTTCCAAAGAAAATATAGTAGAGATTTTTAATCGGATTCCTAATACTCGCATTTCGTCTATTGCAGCAGAGTTTGCCCAAAAAATTCTGGAATTCAACCAACACAAACTACTTACTTTAAGGGATTCACTACTTTGAATAAACTCAAAACACTATTTTTGGCTTGGCAAGACCCTAATAGTCGCTCCTGGTTTCCCATTGGTCGGTTAACTTTTGACGGAGCGAACTACCAATTTGTCTACACGCAAGGTGCTAAAGAAGCTCAAGAGAAATGCGGTTTTCAACCTTTGTTATCGTTTCCGCGTTTAGATGAGGTCTATACATCAACCCATTTATTTTCTGTATTCTCTAATCGGTTGATGCCTCGAAGTCGTCCCGATTACTCAAGTTTTATCCAATGGCTGAATATTCCGGAACATGAAGATGGCCCAATTGCTATGCTAGCCCGCAGCGGTGGGCAAAGAGAAACAGATACACTCACTGTTTTTCCATGTCCTGCACCAGATGAAGAAGGGCGTTATCATCTTCACTTTTTCTCCCACGGACTGCGACACTTGCCCCAATCTGCTATTGAGCGAATTAATCGCTTTGAACCTGGAGAAAAGTTGTGGTTAGCTCATGAATTTCAAAATACTTTTGATTCCCAAGCATTAACTCTCAACACAGAAGACCACTACATCGTCGGGTATTGTCCACGATACTTGAATAGTGAGATTTTTGAGCTTCTACGGAGGAATCCCAGTCTGGTAGAGGTGCGTGTAGAGCGTGTCAATCAACCGCCGACACCGCTCCAGTTTCGCTTGCTGTGTAACCTGAGTGCGAGGTGGAGTGAGGAAAATCGTCCCTTTTCTGGTCTTGAGTATCAGCCGCTTATAGCTGCGGCGGCAATTGCCATGCCCTGAAAGAGTTTCAGCAGATCTTCTTGACCGATCGCCTGTAGCTGTTTTGTGCTAATTTATTAAAAGCTAATTATCCAAAAAGCTAAATTTAGCTTTTTAGCTTTTGATGTATTTAGCTTTTAATTGATTTAGCTTTTAATAAAAGAATAAATTAATAGATTTAGCTATTTAGTCAAAGCTATGCTCACCATCGCGTTCGCCTCCTTATCGGGAGGCCAAGGTAAAACTACCGCCGCCCTCTTTCTGGGTCGCAGGCTAGCAGCACTGGGTTATTCGACCCTGATGATTGATGCTGACCCCCAGCACAACCTGACAACCTATCTGGGATTGGAACTGCAACCCAATCAACCCACGCTGCTGGAATGCCTGAAGAAGTCTGTAGCGGTAGAAGACGGCATTTATCCGATTGAGGGAAACGACAACCTGTTTTTGATTCCAGCGGATGACCAACTCGATACGGTGCAGGACTATCTCTCTAATAGTGGGGTGGGGGCGACCCTGCTGTTGCGTCGTCTAGAACAGATCGCCAGTGCATTTAAGATCTGCGTAATTGATTCTCCCCCGCAGCGATCGCAGATTTGTTTAACCGTAATTGGGGCAGCTGATGCGCTGGTGATTCCAGCAGAAGCCTCTGTTAAAGGATATGGTTCTTTGGTACGGACGCTCGACTTGCTGCAAACTTTACAGGAAGTGAAAGCCACAAACGCTCAAGTTCTGGGGGTGTTGCCATTTCGCGATCGCTGGATTGGTAATACACAGACCAACGAAAGCCGTCTGGCTGTTGAAGGAATGCGAGAAGAGGTGGGGAAAGAATTGGTTCTCCCCTCAATTCGAGAATCAGAACGTTACAAGCAGGCAATTAACAAGCGCAGCACACTGCAACAGATGGGGTATGCCGACTTGGAGTATCCCTTTGAGGTGCTGTTGGACAAAATCAAACAACTGTTGAAGTAGGAGGCAGCAATGTCAGATAGCGTATTAGACCGGATTCGCCAAAACCGCAAGCGGGCGGTTGTGCCAGAGAGAAGTGATTCCTTGGTTGCTTCCTTGCCATCCTCTGAAGCAGTTACCCCAGATGACACTACCCCAAAAGAGAATACTGGAGCCACTTTAGAGGAATTAAAGCAAGAGTTGGCTAAGTTACCCAAAACTCGTCGCCACTCTGCGATTGTTCTTGAGGAAGAAATCGATACAAATTTGACCCGATTTTGCAAAGACCAAGGGATAACAGTTGAGGTATTTTTGGAAGCGGCATGGATGCTGGCTGCTGCTGATGAAGCGGTGATGTCGCAGATTATGGCAGAAGCCAAGCGCCGTTATAAGCAGCGCAAACAAGCTGGTAAGTTGCGACGGCTGATCACTATGTTGGAAAAACAGACTTAGAACAAAGTTTTCATTGTTAAAGAAACCGGGTTTGGAGCGTAAGTCCCGATCCGAACCATCGTTCATCTACCCAGGAAAACGCCTGACCCATAGGCCGCGATAGCTGCGTGGGCGTCCTCGCAACGGCTGATAAACACGTTCCTCGCCCAAGAGTAACCATTCTCCTGGGTCGCCGCTATGCGAACGCTGGTGTTTAAGTAGCGGTCTAGATTTCAGGGTCGAATGGCACGAAGTTAAGCTCTAAGAGGGGGTAAGGCAGGGGGCAGAAGTAAAGAGAAGTAAGAATAATCAAAAATACTAAAAATGCCCATTTATGCCTTTTAATCCGATTTTTACGCTAATAAACCTAATTTTCGTTCTTTAAACTCTACCTTTTGCCCTCTGCCTTATCTTAGCGTCATTCATTTCATAGTCTAGTTAGAATATAAAATTATTTATATATTTCCATGTCAAAACCGTATAAACCAATTTACAATTATAAAAAATAGATTTTTTAAGGTAGTAAACCGACGTGAAAATCGAACTACCCACACTAGAGCAGATTTCCGCAGGTCTAATCCAGACTTCTCAGCAGCAGGGGCGGCTTTATCCTTACCCTCAAAACCTGCAACTGGGTTACGACAAGGTTGTTTTGGCATTTTTACTGGCAGACAAGTCACAATCCGCCCCAGCGAGCGTGCCGGAGTTTTACCAGGATTGGTGCGAAAAGCCTTTTGAAGAATGGGGAGTAGAAGTTGACGAAGAGATCGATGGCTCAGATACGTTGCTGTTCCTGGGGGAACCAACTGAACTAACTATCGAGTTGGCAGAAGCCTTTGGTGGAAGCACTCTTTCTCAAGAGCAGTCCAGAATAGCAACTATCTTGCTGCAACGATGCCAAGCGCATCCACAAGGGGCGCAAATTTATACGAAGTTCCGTAGGTTTATTGTCGAGCATCCCGTTTTGTCCAATCAGGAGTTAGTAGAGGCCAAAGGCTACTTTGGACTGGGGATTGGGCTGTCCGATTTGTTAGAGGAGTGCTACGAAATAGCGCCAAGTTGCTACCAATTGGAGGGAAACTTCTATGCCTGCCCCTACTGTCACGCACTAGCCGCAGTAGATCGGGAACAGGCGATCGCCAACCCCAACTGCAATCGCTGCCAACCTGGACGGCGACTCAAGAAAAAAGTCAAACTTTCCAACGATTGTCTTAAGCTCAAACGTGGGATTGAACGTTTTTGGTTTTACCCAGGGCGGGCCGAAATTCGACTCTACGAGAAATTAACAGAACTAGGGCTACAGGTTGAGCTTTACCCAGAGAGAGATCGCTACGACTTGCGGGTGACGTTTCCTGACGGCAAAGTTTGGGCATTGGATCTCAAGGATTACTCTAACCCCTACCTATTATTAAAGCGTCTGGGCGACGAACCCATTCCCAAAGATCCGCCTTGGGATGAAGCCTATATTGTCATTCCCAACGAACGCAAGAAAGAGCGTCCTGCCTATCTCAAAGAACTTAAATCGCGCTGGCGTTGGCAGGATGTAAGACCCGTTTTTGATGATGCTATTTTCGTCTTAGCCAAAAAGAAATTAGAGGAATTTCCCGTGCAACGGACGGCTCAAGCGCCGCCCACAGGTGAGGGCAGCACGTCCTCCTCAAAAATCACCTCTCGCACTAAAAAAAGGAAGAGAGAACATGAGAGAAACTAGGTCTTGGAGATCGAAAGCAAGCGCTACGCTACAAGAGTCAGCCAAGCTCCCCAGAGACCAGATTGAAGCCTTGCTAGATGTGGAATTAGCTCTGTTTGCCATTGAAAAGCTCGGACTTCAATCAGAACTCGATACAGCTACTTCTGTTTGGTTGCTCATCTCCAGTCGATTTTATTTGTTTCCGCCTTTAATAGCTTTAGTAGAGACGGCAGAAGCAAAAAGAACACTGTTCAATTTGAGGCAACTCCTGCACTACTTATCAAACGAAGATACTGTAGAGCAGTCAGTCAGAGCATACAGACAGATTCCTTCCAAGTATCGAGCTTATGAGATTGATGATGCTTATCGGTTCTCTCGTAAATCTATGCCTGCCGTCTGGGGCAACCGTTTCGAGCGCTTTGAGGACTTACTGAGCAATAAACTCAAGTATCGCACTCGAACCGTTAAATACGCCGAACCTGGTAAGGAATATTCATTTCGTTCTCAAGAATCTGCTTACAGTGTCAGAATTCCCCAAGATTTTCCCCGCTATCAGGGAAAGACTATCTCCTTGCACCGCGAACACACTCCCGCGATCGCCATCACACGAGCAGAAATGGAAGAGGCAGCAGAGCTTTTAGACCAAAACAGCGAAGATAAATACAGAAAGGAACAATTACAAAAAATCATTCTCGAACACTTTCAAGAAATGGGGTTTGCGGCCACCGATTCGATTGTCTTTGATGGAGTAAAACACTTAGTTGGGCTGCTCAATGCTGGCAAATCCACACTCATTGAAATTTTAACTGTAGCACTGATAAAAAAAGGACACCGAGTTGGCGTAGTCTTTAACGAAGTTGTTACCTGTCTGAGAATGGCGACGCTTTTAAAAAAGGCTGGAGTGCGGGTATCAGTTGTCATCGGTCAAAGAAATCGAAAAGTTCATTTAGAAAACTGGCATAGTGTCAGTGGTGGACTAGATGGTTTTGAACACTTATCAACAGCTTGTCCTTTAAGCAGTTACTTTCAACCTTCAGTTCCCACATCACCTCCTTGCTTTGAGTTGAGACAAATTCGAGCAGATGATGATAGTAATAATGAAGATAGCAATAATAAATTCGAGGGGGAGAGAATCTGCCCTTTAATCGGCCAATGTCCTAGACATCGAGATGCTAATCAACTAGCAGATGCTCAAGTGATTTTGACGACAGTAGCCGCCGCTATTTTCACTCGTCCGTTACCTCACGTCAGTCCGCAATCAATTAATTATTACGAATTGATGTATCGCACTTGCAGCGTTGTTTTTTTTGACGAGTGCGATAAAATTCAATCTAATTTAGATTCAACTTTTCTACCAGCAATCAAACTGATTGAGCGGGGAAGTAATGGTTTTCTCGACCAAATCGTAACTTGGACGCGCTCGCAGAAACTCCGCAACTCTCGAAATGACTTGCGACAAGTTATTTTTGGACAATTCAATCATGCTATCCAAAATGCCGATACTCTAGTTGATAACATCTGTACCCAGTTGCAACTCTCACCTGATGAGAGTGAATGGTTGGCCAAACGGCAGTTTTTTACTTGCTCGTCTCTGGCCAGAGATTTCGTGTTAGAAATAGCCAAGGCTCAAGGTATCGATACTGAATCAAGCACGTTTATTCTTGATAAAAATCCGGTTTATCAAGAATTAGCTGAGTTTCTTCGGGGTGATTGGAAAAGTTCTTGGTTAGCTGAATATGCTATGAGGTTGGCCAAAGAAAACTATCAAGAACAGCAGGTTACACTCTCCCTGATCCAGAAAAAACTTACCGACCAAGGTTGGTTGAAAACAATAAAAGATCGATGGGGATTTAGCTGTCGATTCGCCTTGTTTCTAAAGCTGGTACTTTTCGTCTGGTTTTTTCAGCAGGCAGTGACGACAGCTTATGGACTGGGCGAACAAGTCGATAGCGCTCAGGAGGTTGTTTTCTTTAATCGCATTCCCCGCGATTTTTATGGATTAGTACCAGGATTAGCATCTGGTTTAGTTTGTGGATTCAAACTGGAACGACAAACAAATCAATTGACTCTTTGGTATTTTCAAGCTTTAGGACAGGGACGTTGGCTTTTAGAAAATTTTTCCCAGGTGTTTGCTAATGAAGGGACTTTTGGCGCACACGCTTTGCTACTGTCCGGTACAAGTGTAGCTCCTCAAAGCCCTGTGGATCATATTAATTGCCCAGTAGATTACCTCCTCCGTCCGAAAGAACGCAGTGCCACAGAAGCAATTTCTCAAAGTAGTTTCTACTTTTCTCCCTGTTATTGGGCTGATGGGAAATCCGTTCGCGTTTCTGGGGTGGATTCTAAAGAAGAATCACTGTTACAAATTGTGCGCTCGCTGCTGCGTCAAAATGACTGGTTGCAACGTGATTTTGATGCTCTGCCTGAAGGTCGAAAGCGTCTGATTTGGTATGTCAATAGTTACGAACAAGTTGAGTTTGTTTACAATGCAATTTTAACAATTGATACTCTCGGAGAATGGAATAAGCGCGTTGCAGCTTTAACAGCTAGATCGCCTCTTGAGGAAATAGATGAATCTTTGATTCCGCGTGGTAACGTGGAAAACTTTGCTCAGACGAATCGAGCTATTCTGATTGCACCAATAGCAGCGATCGGGCGAGGGAAAAATATCCTAAATCAGCAAGGACTGAGTGCCTTTGGTGGAGCTTACTTTCTAGTTCGTCCCCATCCTGCACCTGACGACCTCGATTACAAATTTCGGTTGGCATTGTGTAGAGAAAGAAAGGCGCTAGCAGAAGAGAGAGAGGGGAAACTGCGCGAAGCTGCTGAAAATTGGAAAAGTGAAGGCTATCGCCTGTTTCTCAAGAGTCTCGACACTGTGTTGCAGTATTCCCACAAAGGGTTAGAAAAAGATGTCCGAGAAGGACTGATTTGGAGCCAGATGGTACTGACGTGGCAGGCGATCGCCCGTACCATTCGCGGCAATCAACCGACGCTAGTTCGGTTTATCGATGCAGCCTGGGCCCCCAACCTGGCTGAAAAGAAACCGGAAACTGAGCAAGACTCCTTACTTAAAGGATTTGAGTACGTCCTTCGTCCCTACTTTGGCAAGACAAGGACAGCTTTTGACACGCGGGAACTCGCTCTCGTGCGATCGCTCTATGAACCTTTTTATCGTGCATTGGAGAAAATCGATGGCATCAAAATCTAGCACAATTCAACTGTTTGCATTGCAAGTACCAACCCAAATCTCGCTCCCATTTGATTTGTATGCACTGACTCTTCCTAAACACTGGAAGGAACTATTTAATCGGTTACAACAACACAAGCTGGGTAAGAATTATGTCTTGCCACCCGTTGAATGCCTCAACCAAGTCCTTCAACTGTTGGTAGACAGTATTTTGTTCTCTTCTCCAAATGCGTTCCGACTTAAATCTTCTGCTAGATGGCTCTATTTCAACACTGAAAAGATAGACACTGCCTATATTGCTACTGCTGTAAAAACCTGGCTGAACGTCTCCTTTAAGAATTGCAATTCTTTAACAGACGATGACATTGCTAAAATTCAGGCTATCTCTGGTAGTGATTTGCAAGTCGGAAAAGTGCAACTTCCCCAGCCAGTATGGGACATTAAAGATGGAAAACTAAATCTTGACGATTTGTACTATGATTTGATTCCTTATCTTTTAGCAAGCGCAGTAGCCAAAAGCCCTCTTGCTTTGATTAATCCTAGAACCAATGAGGAATTTGAAAAAGTAAATTTTCGCGAAATTGTCTCGGCTGAATCTGGCGCTAAAGAAGTCATTAGCTGGCCTCCGATGCAAGCAGTTAAAACCAGAAAAAAAGAAGGCAGTGAAGAAAAGGAGACAACAACACATTACTACTCATATTGCTTGACATTCGTTCTCCATTACAGTACAAGTGGAGAACCATACATCATTTGCGACTATAGTATTAAGCGGTGGGTTAGTTGGGAATTTAAATATCTGCCTTCAGGCGCAACAGTCTGCATCAAACCTACGAAATCCACAAGATTTGCTGCCTGTAAATTGAAGTATATGGGCAAGGAGAAAGATATAGATTTTGAAAGCAATCTTGCGCGTTTAGTTAAGGAACTTGACTTCCGAGATAAATTTACTGCTAAAGATGTAATTCAAAACCCTTGTAAAAAAGATGAACTTGCTTGGGCAGTAACTTACAGCAATACTATGTCACCATCCCATAATACAGATGTTGGCTTTTTCCCTATAGATCATGAAATTTTTCTCCAAGCCTGTATGGAACGATTTAAAGAGATTTTTGGTGACAAGTTCCCTCTTGTAGAAATTTATTCGCATTGTGCTAACAATAAAGCATTAAGAAAATCAGTTTCCCACTACAAAAAGGTAACTGAATTTATAAAATCTCACTTTGCAGAGCAAACTAATACTCCTCCATTTTATATCGCACCCAATCTGAAGTTGGTGTTGTTAGCCCAAAGCAAAGAAGCTGAGGATTTGATACCACTTCTGGCGAGGAAGTATAAAATTAATGATGTAATTGTGCAGGAACTTGGCTCTCTTGGTGCAGAGTTACCCGGTAAAAAATGGGATATAGACTGCAAAAACAGAATTGAACAATTTCAAAAGAATCAAGAATTAAGAAAAAATATTTCCTCAGATAACCAGGCAGTAACATTAACCTTAGTTGAAATAAGACCAAAGGATCATTTTTGGAAAAATCCCGCTCAAGATCCAAAACCTTGTTTCCGTCCTGCCTTAGCAAGGATGTATAGTGTTACAGATCACTTTGTACCCAAGGACGAAAATGATGACGAAGATTCGCTCGAAATCGAAGATTTGACTGATAAAATTGCTCAGAAAGAAGCAGCAAAAGAGGCAGCGAAAAACGAAGGCAAACCCTATAAATCAAAGTCCCTAAAAAGTGAGTTTGCTCATCGCGTAGAAAATACGCTACTGAGTGGTCTATCAATGGCTGGCGCTTATGTTTATCCTACTTTTGAAACCGATAAATTCCCCTCAGATGTTGCCAGTGTAGGTGTATATCTTATCCGTTACTACATTGGTGAAAAAACTCAATATCTGCCTGTGGCAGTTCGTATGGATAAGGAAGGTATTACAGCTAAAGCCTATGGAATTAACGACTGGCTTACTTTTCATAGTTTTCAAGTAAAAATGGCATCAGGAGCCAAGGAATTCCAGGCTATTGATTTTAATAAAAGTAACATTCAATCTTGGGTATTTAATAATCTCTTCCAAGAAACTAAACAGCCAACGCTATTCTGCTTTGATGCTGCCAATCTACGCACTTGTGGTTTAATATTTCTCCAGAAGCAGTTTTGGCAAAAGCACTCTCTCGCTTTTGATACAGGTGAAAATATTACCTTCCCTTCCATTTCAGAATACCCTAACGTTCGCGTAGCCTCTATTATTACGCCTAATACATTAGAGGTTCCTATCTATCGCGTTTGCGATGAAGAGGGGGAATTAGCAGGACACACCGCAGGTGTTTTTTATCCCTCGTCTCAAAACGCTGAATGTGGATACTACTACTTGAGTAATCAGCGTCCTGAGTCTCGCAGTGGTGGTATTCTTCAGGAGAGTAAATTAATACCGATGGCAAAAACAAGAGGTGAAAAAAAAGGCGAACTGAAGAAGCCAAAGCCCTATGCACAAGGTTATAATCCTCGTGGCGTTTTCCTCAACCTTACTCTTCAAGAAAAGGATTGCTTTAGTGATTGGGCAAGTTTCGTTCAATGTTTGCGACTTTACGGATTAATCCATTATCTCGGTGCTACAACATGGCCTGCTCCACTTCACCTTGCTGCTGGGCTTGATGATTATAGACCAATCCATGCGATTCGCGAACCCTAACCCTAGTTATAGGGATAGAAATAGTTAGGGGTCAAACTGGCAACCTCCAGTTCTACCCTAACTATTTCTGAATTTATCAAGCTGCTTTTTCTCCAAAAGACTTTAGCCGTTTTAACCACTCCTGCCAGTAGTCGAGCAATTCTTCCCGTTTGAACGTAAATGTTTCCGCGTCTTCACCGGGAAGGGCTACGACAATTAAACCGTTAACAATTTTAGTGCCAAACAAACTCTCACCATAGCATCGATTAATTGCACCACCATAAGCTACAAGCTGTAAAGGTTTATCGTAGAGTTTTCCCACTCGTAGTTTAGGTTCTTCAGCAGCTGTCAATTCAATAGTGCATGGAACACCTTCATAACGGGCAACTAAATCAACTTTCCCGGCGTATCCTTCCATATAATTTGGCACAACTGCCTCGACCAACTGGACATCGCTAAGTTTCTCCAAAACCGATTGAACGCTATAACAATAGGGTTCAATCAAGCTGGAAGCAATCGGAGATAACCCTTGCAAATATTCCTTAACCCATTGATGCAATAGTTCTCCTCGACGACGGCTAGTTAAGGCAATGCGATTTGCTTCTGCGTTGCCTACTTTATTGCGCCAATTAGAAAGGGCAGCTACAGACTCAATCGGCTGTGTAGCCTTAAGTATTGTGGTAACGGCTGGTAGCAGAATGCCATTTTCATCTTTGTAGTAAAACCGCCCATTGATGTAGGTTGATTTCATAAATTCTGAGGTTTGAATCACTACATCAACTAGCTTCAACGGCTGGTGGATGAGATTGAGTTCGGGTAACGTTCTCCAAATGCGTGATTTTGGGTATTAGTTTAGGTATGCGTTTCAACAGACTCGGTTAAAGTGGATATGGGCTGTGTAGTCAGGGTATGGCAAGGAAATCGCTTCGGGTAGATCCAGAAAAACTAGAAAAGGTAAAAAGGGCTTTTGAGCGCACAGGATGGACGCAAGACGAACTGGCGAGTGAGGTAGATCTACGTACTCGCCAGCCAATTGGTAAGTTTCTTAGCGGCAAGACTGTTGAGCGTAAATACTTTCAAGAAATCTGCTTCAAGCTCGATCTAGATTGGAAAGAAGTTGCTCATTTACCCAAAAACGCTGAATCTGAACCAGAGGAGAAAGAGCAGAGTAATGCTCCTCCACCCCAGGATGTTGAATCTGAGCTAGCTGAGAAGGCACTGGACAATAGCTGGGATATTGATATCTTGGTGCAGAAGGCAGGAACCCTCCAGGTATCTCCAGACAAGCTCGAACAAGTAAAACAGGCTCTTGAAAATTTTCCGTCGGTAATTCAGGCTAAAGGAGATTTTGAACGCGAAAAAGCGGTGCTTCAGGAAAAAAAGCGTCGCCAAGGATATCTGGATAAGCAAGATGAAATGAGGTTAAATCAAAAAAATCTGAGTTTGGCAGAGAAGTTTAAGACACTGGCAAATAAGATTAAATTAGCTATCCAGTCAATCGAGCAATTTTTCGCAGGTGAGCCAATTGAGCGTGATGTCTTTATCAATATTTGTTCAAAGCTAAAGCAGGAATGGCGTTCAATTCTGGACATTGATTTTTTGAGAGTTATTGTCGAGGTAGTACCACAGATACGTTCGCACTACTACAACAAAATTCAAGACCAGTGCGGCACTTTGCGGATATTGGATGTTGCTCGACCGATTGAGTTAGATGACCTCTATGTTCATGTCAACATTTTGGATGAACCAATTAGTTACGCACGATTAGAGCGTTCTGACTTTCCGCAAATCTATAACCCAACAACTGATGAATTTAATCGGTGGTGCTTGGGCAATGTTCGTAATCCAGAAATACCAGGTCTAGAGGTTATAGAAAATCACTCTAAGTTAATGGTTCTGGGCAGACCAGGAGCAGGTAAAAGCACCTTTTTACAACACATAGCTATCCAATGTAATCAAGGTCAGTTACAAGCTGACCGAGTGCCAATTTTTATCCGGTTAAAAACTTTTGCTGAAGATGCTAGCGATAGAGAAGACTTTAGCCTATTACACTACATTAGCCAACAATTAGATAGCTGTGGCATTGTGAAACAATCGGTAACAGACAAGATACTAAATTACGGTAGAGCGCTGATTTTACTTGATGGTTTGGATGAAGTGCCAGAAGAGGATGGTGATGAAGTTGTAAAACAAATTCGCCGATTTTGTGAAAAGTATTACAAAAATCAGTTTATTATCAGTTGTCGGATTGCTGCTCAACATTATAAATTTCCCAACTTCACTGATGTTGAAGTATCAGATTTTAATGATGAGCAAATTGAGGATTTTGCTAAAAAGTGGTTTATAGCGGTTGACAAAAATTCAGAGGAAGAGGGTAAAGAAAAGGCAACTCGATTTATAGAAAAGCTAAATCTTCCTGAAAACCAGCCTATTCGGGAAATTGCCGTTACCCCTATTTTGTTAATTTTGACCTGTTTAGTTTTTCAATCCAAAACTGAATTCCCATCTAACCGAGCCAAGCTATATGAAGAAGGGCTAGAAATTTTACTGATAAAATGGGATGAATCCAGGGGGATAGAACGGGATAATGCTTATAAAAATTTATCTGCATTACGCAAAAAACAGCTACTAAGTCAGGTAGCAGCAATTACCTTTGAGCGTGGCGATTACTTTTTGGAGCAAGATAAACTACAGCAACTTATCGCAAACTATCTCCGCACCTTACCAGATGCCAATACTGACCCCATCCAATTGCAGCTAGATAGTGAAGCAGTGCTGAAATCCATTGCAGTCCAACATGGGCTATTGGTGGAGAGGGCGCAGCGAATTTATTCTTTCTCCCATCTGACTTTTCAGGAGCATTTTACTGCCAGAGCAATTATTGATAGTCTTAATCCACTCGCTTTGAATAGGTTGGTCAGCCACATAACCAAGAGAAGTTGGCGAGAAGTATTTTTACTAGCAGTTGGCATGATGCAACCAGCCGATCAGCTACTGTTATCAATGAAACAGCAGATTGATGAGCTTGTAGCTGATGATAAGTTACAACAGTTTCTAGCCTGGGTGAACCAAAAATCACTTGCAGTTCAGGTTGCTGACAAGCCGACTGTGAGAGCCTTTTACCTTACCTTTATTCTTGGTCTTGACCATTTCCATGTCCAACAACTTGACCAAGCTCTTAACAATGCTCTTGTCAGTGCCTCTGTCCTTGATGATGCCATTAATTATGCCTGTGTAATTAACGCTACCAAAATTTCCAGTGATGCAATTATTTTCAATAATCCTATTGGTAAGGCTTTTAATGATGCTTATAGTGAGTTTTGTAGCCTAAAAAATGATCTTGCCCTTGCTTTTGACCTTGCCCATAACCTTGCCCATAACTTTAATCGTGAACTGGTAAATGCCCTTCACCCTAAATTTAACCTTAAACTAACCCATTCGCTACAACAACTTAAAAATAAACTACCTGACCCGAATACAGATGAAGAAAAATTTATAGAATGGTGGCAAAATAACGGCCAGCTTTGGACGGATAAATTAAAGTTGGTGATGATTGAATATCGAGATTTAGGTCAGAAGAGTCAGTTCAGCGAGTACCAGAAAAAATTGCTTCAACAGTATTACTATGCTAATAAATTGTTGGTGGATTGCCTCAATAGTGGTTGTGAAGGGTCGCCCAAAGTGCGTGAGGAGATTAAGCATACGTTGTTATTACCAATATCGGAAAGTAAAACTAAAAAACATAACATCTAAACTCTTTTATTATAGGTGTCTTACTAAGAGAATGCTTGATTATATAATAAGCCAGCACCAAGCAAATCCTGCAAAAATATATAACCCGCCTGCTCCAAATCCCCTGCCAAAGAAAAAGTCAAACTCCGAATTATAATCCTACCAACCCTAATATCCAACGGCTCAATTAAAGATGTCGGATACACCAAAATCGCCTCTTCACATCCCGTCGCCTCTGCATAAGCTACCACCTGAGCAATGTCACTCGACGCAGGAGCAGTAGGAACTTTGTACTTAGTATCCAACACATATTTAGCTACCCCCGTTGCCACATCTTGCAACACCAAATCAATATCAAAATATATACCTTGACCGACATACAATCTTTCTTGAGATTTAATATCTAAATCCTGCGGTAATAAAATAGTTTCCCGATGTGCTTTCAACCACTCAGCTACAAATCGTTCGTATAGCCGCGCCATATCAACCAAAAAGGGTAACATCGATCGCTCCCCCATCTCAAAACTTGGCCCACTTTGCTCCAAAAAGAATCGACAAAGTGCGTGTAATAATCGATAATCTTCATTCAAACGGTTGTACTGTCGCCCCACACAAACTTGTGGACTCTTTGGCTGCAAAGTCACCAAACCCTGTAACAAATGATAAGCTCGGCGCACAGTTGGTAACACCCGTTCCGTACACAAACCGCTACGAGCAATACACCAAACAGTCCAAGCTAAAATCTGATTTTCTTCAACATCTGCCGTGTGTTCTTCATAATCGCACTGCACCTTAACATCCCAAGGTTTACTAATAACCTCTCGCACATTAATGCGTCCTCTTACATAAGGTAAATACTCAGTTTTAGGCAGATAAGCACAATAAAATCCTTGACGACCTCGGTTAAGAATTCGATTAGCTAAAATATCAGCCAATCGCTCATAAAAATCCTCTAGAGTCTGACAATCAAAAAGCCCTTCTAAAAAATAAAAACTCTTGAGTTCATAAGCATATTCCAACATCCCCAGGAGATTACCCAATTGCACTTTTGGACGCAATGCCAAGTGGAAATCAGGCGTTAACGGGATATGTCCCACCCATCCTCGTGCAGTTAGTCGCCATCGGTTCCCAGTCTTAGGAGAAGGGAAATCCACAGCTACCTGTGTCTCATAATTGCGCCACAAAGCTTCCCCCACCGCATCGGGAATTTCCGACCGCCCCAACAGCACCGGACTATACTCAACTAACTCAATTACCCGTGGCGGTACTGCACTCATAGGAACACCTGCTGCTTCACCTTATCCCAGCGAAACTGATTTACCTTACTCGGTTGGTCAAAGAAATACTCCTCCAAATATGGCTCAATTTCTAGTCGCCAAATACTCTCAATCTGTTCGGTTATGTTGGGTCGCAGAAAGAAACTAATACCTATTTCATAATGGGGATTTCCAATTTGTTGATTTAGTTGTTTTAACAATTGAATTAATCCCTTTACCGGAAACTCACTTGAAACGTGATAGCGAAGTAAAATTTCGTAGTTCGGGTAAAGAGAAATAAAAGCAAAGCGACGGCGCAGTGCATGGTCTACTAATGCAATTGAGCGGTCTGCTGTATTCATTGTGCCGATAATCCGCACATTATCTGGAATGCTGAAAACTTTCCCAGATGCTAAAGAAATTTCCTCCTGGCGATACTCCAATAAATACATCAATTCGCCAAAAACACGAGCAACATTAGCGCGGTTAATTTCATCAATAATTAAAACACAAATATTCTGACAGTTACCTGCTTTCTGGCAAAATTCCAAAAACCTTCCATCAACCAACGGATAGTCTAATTCTCCATTTTTTCTTTGCGGACGGATACCTTGCACAAAGTCCTCATAAGCATAAGCTGGGTGGAACTGAACAACATCCATAAAACCGTCACCACCACCAATTAAATGTTTAGCTAACTTCTTAGCAATATAAGTCTTTCCCGTGCCAGGTGGCCCATAAAAGATTGCTTGTTTGGTGCGCTCAAGTGCCTGTAACCAAAACTTTAATGTTTCTTCCTCAATTCCAGTATCTTCTGCACATTGGGCTAAGGTATATTCTGGATTTTTTTCAATCGATGGTGGAAAAGGCCCGCCCCCTGGTGAAGGATTGCAAATAGTATCGAATTTTTCCTGACCAATTTCGATTACAGTTCTAAGCCATCCCTTTTCATTGACTTGATGAGGAGTAATGCTATCCCAGTGTACGGGCAACCTATGTCCATGTTTGACGTTGGGAACAAAGTAGTAAGAACCTGTAACCGTACCAATACCAAGCACTTCTTGTGTTCCACGATTTGCAATAATGCGATCGCCCTTTTGAATTTGTGCGAAAACCCAGACTTGATTTACACCGCTTTTTGTCCATTTCTCAGGATATTGGGCAATCAGTTCATCACGTTGAGAGTCAAACTCTGCTCGACTTAAACCAGAAATATCCCCTAACTCCTCCCAACCGATAGCAATGAAACCCCCATTAAGACATTCCTCCCATTGCCAAGCATTTTCTCCTGGTGCAATTTTCCAGTAGCGAGTCCTAAAAGAACTATACTTCTTAATAGCAACCAGCCAATGACAAAACATATCGAATAAGTCATCATCTCGCAAAGCTGGTATGCCTGGTATGTGCATATTATGAGCCAATTCTTGAATAAGCTTACGTCCGGTCGTGTTTATTTCTGGATAATCTGTTAGCTTTTGACTGTAAGAAGTATTAGCAAAGTAATTAATAACTTCTAGCGATTTTTTATTGATTAACAAAAAATTATCAGGTCGAAGTGCATTAAGGATAGGAGAAAGCGTCCCTGCCTGGAACCCTTTAGAATAGGAATTTTCCGAAAATTCCTGGCAACAATTTGACAAGCGAATGGGGTCATTATAGCAGGAAGAAATAAATTTGAAAATTGCTTGAGCAATTAGGTTCCAATGCTCTGATTTAGTCCATCCAGATGCTTCAAATTTTATGCGGACATCAGTAGCTAAAGCCGGAGCAATATGAATCCAAGCGTGCCTTTGCCGATTACTATCAGAATCCGTATAAGGTAGCATCTGTAACAGAACTGCTTCTGTTACGTCTTCTCCAGACTGGAATGCAGAGGAAATCGCCTCAAAATTCCTCTTCCCCTGCTGACGCTGCTCATTATATGCGGCTGTGTGACGTAACCCCGCAGGTGTGGAGGGGTATGATGTAACAAATTCTTGAAACAGTCTGACAAATTCAGCTTTCTTTTCCAATAACATGAAGTATTCGTATTTTGATAGATAATTTAATAGTTTAATCAATTACTCGGCATCTTATACCATTTGTCTGTAACAATGCGCTTAATACTTTCTGCACAAGCTACTATGTCTAGCAAAGATTTCAGCGCAATAAATTACGAAATATTAAGCCGCTCTTTATGGAGAATTGGTATTATTTATAATATCATATCCGGTTGATTATTTTTAATTACCATATCTGTGTAAAAACCTGAAAACCCTCTCTTCTCCTGCTCTCTTAATGAAACAGTAGATTGCTAGTTTATGCAGTACAGTTGATGGAGTAAGCTTTCATTAGGCTAATTCAACTACTTACCTTAGCGTACTCTATTTACCTACAATCTGTTGTAATTATTTAACCGGACACAATATCAGTCATTATTGCTGTTTTATCTTCTCCGAGAGCTTTAATAATCTCATATTCACTATCTTTCAGGTAACGATAACTTTGGGGAGGACGCAAGTAAGACAACTCTTCTTGTAAGCGTTCTAATTCAACAGGATTTTCAAAAAGTCTAATATTTTTAATCAGAATACCAACAATTATTGAGGCTCCTTCATAATAGCTGTTAAACTCTTGTTTTGTAATGCCTATACTGTCTTGGAACTTATTCCAAAAGTTTTTAAGCTCTTTACGTGATGCTTGGCTTTCAATCACATCCTCCACCTCAAATGAACCTACAAAAACCTTTGCAGGAGATGAAACATAAACTAGAACAATATCTCCCTTTTTCAACCGAGTACGCACCCTACGCAACTCTACTTTCTTCGTTTTAGTCTCGAAAATTTGTTTAGCATATTTAGGTTTAATTGAGAGGAGAAGTATAGTAAACAACATAAAAATTCAACTTTTCTGTGAAGTATGAATTCCTAAATTATACACTTTTATAAAGCATTCATTCCGATTTTTTTCCGCCCATTGAAAATCATAATCTTTTCCGCAAATTCGCCGAATTGTTTCTAACATAATAGGAGTGTCAAATAGCTCTATATCACTAAAGCGAATTGCCATTATATTACCATGCTTGTCTCGCTTCACCTTCTCAATATCGCTCAACTTATATACCCCTAATCGTTGAAAACGTTGATAAAGCTCCTTGGGCTTGCCAATGATAACCTCATCCACATAAGAGCAGGCTCGCACAGATTGGACTTCACGAAATCCTTTACCTTTGCGTTCACCCTGTGTTCCACTCACATACCAGAGAATTCGACAGGGAGCTTGTAATCTTCTGAGGTTCTGTATAGCTCCATAATAGACAGCTTCACGGTTGAATGCTAGTTCAGGTTTTGCTCCGAATAAGGTTTGGTTAGCTAACCCTTCATCGAATAAATCTGCGGCCCATTTGGGTTGAATTGGAATGATAAATGTAGGAATATCAGCATCAATAATTTTAGCCGGAAACAGGAAGCGTTCAATGTCTACTGATGCTTGCACATCTGTAAGAATATTTTCTGTATTAAGACTCTCTGCAAATTGAAGACAAATCTGATATTCCTCTCCCAAAGTAGAGCCTAGAGTAATCAGACGCTGTGACAACTCAGATGCAGTTTCAGCTAATGCTAAATTTATCTTCAACCACCCATTTGTAACTCGTCGGAAGGAAGAACTCTCCTGAATGGCTGTCATAACGCTTTCCGCTAAGTACGAATCACTAATCCTTGTAAATTGCCGCTGTTCGCGAGCAGAACGTAATATAGATTTAAAAATTAAGTGGCGTACAAGCGTCCCTGATAGAGGATTATTTTCCACCCGCAGCATCGGAATCTCTAGCTCATGTTTTTTTTGTCTGCCATACACAACCAAAGCTAGTGGTTGATTTTCTTCTTCTCTAACAACCCAACACTCAAATTTATCTGATTCAGCAAGAAATCGACGTAGCTGCTGCTGAAATTCAGCCTTTGTTTCTCCCTGTTCTTCACACTGAAAATAGTTACTTAATAAATCTTCTTGCCCCTTTTGAACTGGTATTTGTTCTAGGTGTGTAGTCCCAGCTAAACGTACAGGCTGATAGTCAAGTTTTCTGCGAAGTTCGTCTAGCTGAGTAATTAGGTCGTTAGGGCGAATGATCGATACTCTAAAATGTTCATAAATTTCGCTACTTAATTCTAATAATTTACTATCTAGGGTGACAAAAACTTGAGAATCAGAGGCAATAGTTCTAGCTAAGTGACGCACCTCAATTTCATCGATCGCTGCCTCTTTATCAGATAATAGACTGCTTAAGGAAGTAACAACAGAATCAAAATTTTGCTGACTGCGTAAACGGGTAAATTTTTGTCGAGCAAAGTTGCGCTGCTTATTCCTTTCTTTACTATCTTTGAGTAAGATTATTTTATTAAAGATTTCATCAGTTATGCACAACTCTAATTCAGTCTGTAGCCAATCAGCAAATAGAGACTTTGATTCAGCAAAATCAGTTTCTTTATCTATATAAATTTCTTCAAAAATTTGCGTATCAATAACTACACATAGTCTCGATTCAAGTTTCTGTGTTGGAGCAGCATCAAATAAATCTGCATGACCGTGGTCGAACCACCAATATATGAGTAGTTTCCCCTCCTTATTTTTTCCGGGCTTATCATATTTAGCAACAAAACCTAGCCTAGACCACATTTTTTCTAATTTAAAATCCTCACGGCAATGTAACCCAATCCCATTAGATTCTTTAGTTATTTGTTTAAGGTAATCGATAAGGAATTTGGCTACCCCTTTACCGCGATGTGCTGGAGCGACGCACAGATGGACTAAGCGATGGCGATTGTGTCTTCGGGTATACTCATATAACACATAGCCGATACACTCCCCTTGAGAATCAACAGCTACAAATATATTCCCGCGTCTCGCATGGTCAACAAAAGCAGTATCAGCAAGAAAGCCAACAGTCTTTCTATTGGCATCCCCCAGTGCTATGACGGTTTGTAAATGTGGGGATTTTTCGTCAATTACTTCAATTTTCACTTCCACTGTCTCTCTGCTTTTAATTGGGTATCTCTGCATTGTGCTTGAGAGCAAATTATTACCTCTCAAGTTCAGAGTACCCGATATCCGTATTCTGATTACACCTCATGTGCAATGCTTGACTGAGAGCCTGATTGTTGGGTTGGTTTCATCGGGTGGGCGGCTAACCGGATGGACGCAAGAGGACGCTTGTAAGAGGCTTTTTTCAGGGTAGAGTCGCCTCTCTAAAAACCTTTAACAGTGGGTATGGGGTGAGAGAGTATAACAGCGCTCACTACTAAATTCTCTAAAAATCTAAAAACCCATTCTTTCTTCGTCAATTTTTGCTTGCTCAATACTTTTTTCTAGGATAAAGGCATAATCATCAATCCAACGTTTCACATTTTCGTTATTTTCTCCTTGTTTGAAATCAAGTAATCTTTCCCTACTCTCTTGATAATATAGGCTTGCTAAGCCTGTCCATCCCTCTGTTGAGAAGTTGGAAATTAAACTATTTCGTACATCCTCTCGCTCTCCATATCGCACTAGCACTTCCCGTGCTAAGCAGATTTGGCCTTCTTCTCGAAAAAGCGTTTTAGGCACGAAAGAGGCAAGATACTGTGCGCGTGTGTCCACATCTTCATTAACCCACTCCCAAATTTTCTCAGGAGGCATGACTGTTAGCATCCCTTGTGCTGCTGGGAAAAGGTCATTACCTCGTAGCCATTGACTGATATGAAATGCCTGCGAATTTATGGGGTAATCTAAATATTTTGTAACTAATTGCCATACATCTTGGGAATATTTTCGAGTAATATAATTAAGAATATTTTGAGTTTCGCCACCTCGCACAATAGAGGAAAAATTATTAAAATGCTTGAGCATTTCATCGACCAGTCTTAGACTTTGTTCCGGGTATAGTTGCAAAAAAGCTTTTCCTATTTTGCTCCACAAGTAATCGTCCGTTCCATAGTCTTTACTCACAGTATTTTCATGAAAATCCAGATAGTGAGTCAGAATTCTAAAAGTTAGGTTTTCTGGCATTAGATAAGGAATTTCCTGGCGATTAAAGTCTTTATGAAGGTAATGGGAATTGTACAAGCTTAGTATGATGGAAGCAGAATCTTCATGTGAGCTATTAAGAAGAAATTCAATCCATTGCACAAATATGTCCTCAGACATCTTTTGAACAAAACCGTTCATTACTCCAAATTGAGTAACATTGACAACACCTTTTTTAGCTAGACTGAGGGTACGCAAAGCTGCTCTATCTGATTGGCCAGAACGCCGAGTCAATTCAGCAATCCAAACCTCTAAATCTTCATCTTCAAAAAGAGCATCTAGTTGATTCTCCCACGCTTCTATATTTTCTTCAAACAGAAACCGAAAGTACCCACTTAACAAATCGATGCTGGCATTTAAAGTCACGGTTCGCTGGGTGTCTATAAGTTTTTGTAAAAGTGTAAATTCTTGGTCATTTTGGCCTAGCTCATACCCAAAAAGATAGGCATTCTTGGCTTTGTTGGTCATTAGCCAATTCAGATCTGCTTCAAGTAAAGACTGATTCAAAAAACATTGTTGAGCTAGCTCTTTAATTTTGAGTGGCACTTGATTAACACGATTTCCATCTTCATCTATCTCGTCTGTAAACAAAGAGAGCGTACCAATATAGCGCTTCATCATTGAGTGAAAATCATTGCCAATCAGTTGCTCCTTTAACTGCTCCCATCGCTGTTGTATCTTCGGGGAGATTTCTTTAGAAGCATACAGAATAATACGATCAATTGTCTGAAGAACTTTTCCTCCATCTACATAAGGCTTTTGTGCAACTTCACTTACAGTGTCAATAACCATGTCGGCGAGATCCGGTATCTGCCCCACTCCTCTTGCTTGCTCAAGGAAAATATCGACAACTTTTGTTGGTTCATCATCTGGTAGTGTGTCTAATCGTTCGCGCAGCAATTGCCATACTTCGCGATAGGCATCCCCTAGCTCTCCATAAGTTTTCGGCTTCCACAAGTCGGGTTCTCTCCGCAATCCCTGGTACTTAGCACCAACAAACCGCATCAAATCCCGTGACTCCAGTGCTTCGTTGCAAGCAAGGATGGCGATCGCACGTCGCTCTTTTGATTCCGAATTCAAGGCTTCTCTGAGAACTGGGAGTCTCTCCAATGGTGGAGCTTCTGTTGGAGATAAACCTCTGTAACCGAACGAAAACAGGTTTGCGAAAACCCCACTAGCATTATTCGCCCACTTTTCATTTTCTGCTTCTCCAAGAAGCAACAGTAATCTTGCTGCGTCTAGAAATAGCTCTCGCCAGACAGCAATCCTCTCTAAGGCTCCCACAACTTCCCGACGACCTGTAGTGAATTGGAGAAGTTCTTCTTTACTCCATCTGGCAATTGTTCGCTTGAGGTATTGCAAAGCTGATGTTGGATCGGCCTGAGTCAGTGCGAAAAAAAAATGCGCTCCCAGTTTTGTCTTTAAGTAATTATCATCCCGGAATGGCCCCTCTTCTCCCAGAAGCTTTCCAACAACAATACTAGCTCCCTCGGATTGAGCAGCATAGACAAACATTTCGTAGAACCACGCTTGTAGCGGTGAATTTTCTGGGATGTCAGCTAGAAACTCAGCGAGATTAAATGAGTTGCCGTAAATATCCCACCATTCAGTCCACATTCGTATATGTAGAGCAGCTGGCGTTATGTACAGAGTGCTAACACCTTGCAGAATTTTCCGCTTTTGTAATTCTCGAATAATTTCTTGAAATCTAGCCCATGTTATATCGCTGTAGCCTTTTTCTATAATTTTGGCAATGGCTTTTGCTTCCAGGTCTACTGAGTTTTTGTATCCAAACCGCTTGAATAGTGCAATGTAAGATAAGACTCGCTTCTTTCTCTTTACTTCTTCACTATTTGGGTCATCATAACCAGCTACTATGCGGTCATAAATGCCTTCAAAAGGGCGCAGAATATCATCTGGATATAGCTTTAAGTTAATTCCTATCATGTGAGCAAATTTAGGTGAGGAGCCAGCAAATTCTGCCCACCGCTCAACATTAGAATCAGGCGCATATCTTAAGATAATTTTTTGGATATCTTCCGTCGTTAAATTTGGTATATCAGCGTAATTGATATCATACTCTAAAGATTCAGGTTGATTATAAATTGTGATTATCTTGACCCGACATTCTTGATTTTTTAATTTATTCCAAAAGAAGATTCTATCTTGCTGGCTACATTCATCAACGACTAATATAAGATTAAATGAATTATCCCGCTTGTTAATCTGGTTGAGTAATGAACTACTTTTCAACTCATCCGCTCGTGTATAAATCACTAAGGGTGCAATATCTTTGGGCCTGGTTGCCTCTAAAACAAACCTGGTCTTACCTGTACCTGATTCAGCAATGATTCTTATGTGTTTTGCTTTATCGTTAGAACGCAAAGTTTGTTGGATTGAGGCGGCTTTCTCTTCATAGTCAGCACTGGGAATGTATGGGGTTTTCATATCTCCATTATTCGACCATTCTTCATGGGATTGAAATGGGAGAGTGTAGCGCTTTAACTCAAGTACAAGAGATGGAAATGGTTCTAGAAACCCAATTAATTGATTTTGACTCAATACATTTACTTTTGGTTCTGTGTAACCGCATATTTTAAAATATTCAATCAAGAAGTCTCGAGCTTTTATATGCTCTCCTTCCACTAGATCCTGCCCAAAACAAACTATAACGTAAGTTCCATTTTTGTCCAGCTTGTCTTTTATGCTTTCACCTAAATTCTCTCGACTAACCTCTTTGTCCCTAAATAATTCTTTTTGTATTTGTGAACGCTTCCAAGGTTTGAAAGAATGTCCTACCTTGATTTGATAACCCGTATGACCAGGCATGATGAGACCGTTGTCAAGTAGGCCATCACAATCGTCAACTGAAGCATCAATTCCACCATCTGCCACATTAATTCGATGGGATACACGAATTTTACTGAGCGGAACTCCGCTCCGCCGTGCTTCCGCCCAAAGAAGTTTACGAAAAAAGTCCACCGCTTCATTTGGATTCAAACGTTCCAACTCTTCTTTTTTGGCTGTAAAGATTGTGTCCAAAATTATCAACCTCTTCCAATCTTTTGAGTAGAAACTAAATCTTAATTCCAATCTTCAAAGCCGGATTATTCTCCCACCTATCTGCCACATGAGCATACAAAGAAGTCGTCCTGGGATCTGCGTGTCCCAGTAAATCCTGCACTTGCCGCAAATCCGCCCCCGCCCTTAGCGCCAGCGTCCCAGCCGTATGTCTGAGACTATGAGCGGATATTGTCCGACCCGGCTTATGTTTCAACCCCGTTTGCTTCAAATAATTATCCACAATCAATCGTATCCCCCGCCGCGACAGTCTTTGACCCCCCGCCCGATAACCCACCGCAATGAACAACGGACTCGATAATTCCAACACTTCCCCACTAGCTTTCCGCGCTTCCAAATAATTCATCAACGCCAGGGCAATATCTGGCGTCAGCGGCACAATTCTAATATTCCGCTTCCCTTCCACCCGAATGCCCAGATTATCTCCTTGCTGCACCAAATCTTCTATACTCGCCCGGTGCAGTTCCACAGTACGCGGCCCCAATAGGGGCATAATTGCCAGCAGCACTTTATCCCGCAGCGCCTTCACGCTACCATCGGTAGGAACCGCTGCCAACAGCTTCTCCACCTCTGACTTTTCCAGAAAAGTGATTTTCTCAGCCGGGTCGCGTTTTTCCCGTGGTGGCTTGATGCCAAGGGCTGGATTGGCCACCATCAGCCCATGTTCTACTGCGGCATCGTAGAAGCGCCGCACGACCGATAACTTCAGAGCGATCGTCGCTGGTTTAGACTTTTCAACTTCCACCAAAAAGTGACGATAGCGCTTGATATCTTCCCTCGTAGCGGTAGCTGGATTGACATTGAAGCGATCGCACCAAGCTACAAACAAATGCAGCTGGTAACGGTAAGTAGCGATCGTATCCGATGAAGCATCCCCAGCCGCCACATCAAGAGTGAGGAAATCAGCAAAGGCTGCCTCTAACTGTTGGGTCGTAATTGCATATAGTGACTGCGGTTGTGACACAGCCAGAAGAGTTGAATCCTGTTCGAGTGCCATACCCAATCAACCACCTCAGAAAGAGGAAGCACTAAAGAGATGGGCATTATTATATAACGCTGACTGACTAATAATCCCCATAACTCCGGTTATGGGGATTATTACGAGGGCTCAAGCTCGTTCTGGCTGCTCACCCACACCACAGTTCGATCGCTCCGGACTGCATCAAGTGCTACTATAGCACTTAACAGCATACTAATGGCTCTCTGCCTGCTGTGCTACGGTAACATACTATGGGCCATAGTTGGCATACCATCCGCTACAAGGTATCCTTAAAAGCAGCACGCCTGTGGCATAAGCAATGGCGACCAACAATAAACGGATCGTAGGCTACTTACCGCCTGAATATCACAACAAGCTGCGCGAGTACAT
The DNA here is from genome assembly GCF_014748295.1 of Planktothrix sp. FACHB-1355. Classification (NCBI taxonomy): domain Bacteria; kingdom Bacillati; phylum Cyanobacteriota; class Cyanophyceae; order Oscillatoriales; family Microcoleaceae; genus Planktothrix; species Planktothrix sp. FACHB-1355. The sequence goes on from NZ_JACJUP010000006.1 coordinate 26,183, forward strand.
GAAGGAACAATCCCTGACCGAAAGTGCAGCGCTCGTGAGGATTGTCAGACAGTTTTTCTCTAGGGCTGTTTCCTCTGATGTCCCACAAACCACAGAGGAGAAAGACGATACAATTGCATCCTTGGAAGCGGACATGGCTCGTGTATTGCACCGCCTGATGGTTTTGGAAGAGGAAGTAGCATCAATTCAGCAGCGAAGAGTCGGTAAATCTCAAGCGTATCCGTTCTCCAGACCACCATTACTGCCGCCTCTTCCAGAAGACCAATTGGCAACGAGACTTGGTGTGATGCCTTCCTCAATTAAGGAAGCAGCTCAAAAAGGAGAAGATTATTTTAAAGATTGGAGCAAGCGAAAAGATCCAGGCTCAAGAGCTTGGCAAAAGCGAGGAAACCTCTTCCATCCCTTGTATGACTGAAGCATCGGTAAAAAGATGTAGGGTGTCGGAATATTTATGGTCAACTACCCCGCTAACTGCGTCTTCTGTCTAGTGAGGGCTTGCATCTTGGCTCCACCGCAGTTCAGAGAACCTTTTCAGGATTTCGGCTAATGCTTCATTACCAGATACATTAATCTCAACATAACAGCTATGCTGAGCTAATTTCCGGCTCTACTTTTAGATATCCCGCCGCAACGCAATCTTCTATAATCTGCTCGACCAATGGCCACAGGGCTGGCGCTCCCTTTTCGACCGCCCGCATCCGATGTAGCACTTGGGAGCGGGTAACACCATGCAATCGCCAGGTATGACCTTGGGTTTGTTGGTTATTCAATAAGGGCTGCAAGCAATCTAGCGCCCTAGCCCACTTTGCCGAAGCTGTCGAATGAGCCTCAAACTCCTCCCACAAAGCACGTAGTTCCGCACCTTGCTCAACGGGAAGCAGTGCAAAGATGCGCTGGGCTGCCAGTAATTCTCGCTCTGCTTTATCCTGGTTGCCAGTAATGTCATAGCAAAAAGTATCGCCAGCATCGATTTCTACAATGTCGTGCAGCAGCAGCATCTTAATAACCCGCAGCATATCGACATTTGGGGGTGCGTACTCAGCCAGTACAATTGCCATCATCGCCAAGTGCCAGGAGTGTTCGGCACTGTTCTCTTGACGCGAGCCATCTGTGAGTAAAGTTTGACGTAAAATACTTTTGAGTTTATCGATTTCGATGATGAACTGGATTTGTCGAGTAAGTTTGTGATTCTGCACTTTAAATCTCCGAAAAAAGAACGGCATTCCTAAATTCGTTGCACGCTAATCTTTATAAAAAATCTGAGTCAAGTGCCACAAATTATCCCGGTTGTGTTAGTTCTGTGGGAGTGCCATTACAATCCATCCAAGAACAATTATCGAATTTGGCACCAATCTTTCCTCCTCTGCCCCGTGCGACAGCGGTAGCTGAAGCGGCAGAGTACGGCAAACCTTTGGCTCTATGTCCTAACAAAAATCAAGCCGTTCTCCGTATTTTTGATGAAGTAGCACGAGCAATGGAGTCGATGTAGATGATGCCAACTTGCATAAAGAATGGTAACTATGGTGTTGAAGAGGGCTACCAACCAGAGAGCCGGGACAATGCAACAGAAAGATTTGTCCCCCGTTCCCCGCTCTTGAGTTCCCTTCCCTTATCCAAATGTTTCATTGCCTGATACCAATCCACTTTAATTCGTTGCCTGATACTAATTCACTTTAAATAGTGTCACTAATCTTTCCCCCTGCTCTTGATGCCCCCTGCCCCCTGCTGTGAATAGTAAATGTGACAGCGTTTGAGTGAAGTGGTATTACTGGTAGCCTTGAAGAAGGAGTAGTGAAATATTCCCACTCCCCATTCCTCGCCCAAGCCCGAACTTACCTTATTAAACCCAACGAAAGTATGAGTACCAGACGAGTGACGCGCCCGCCTGCTGAAAGAAGCAAACTCAAGAATGTCGCTTTGTTTAGCGCCGATGATGATGCGGTTCCTTCTACGGTGGCGCTGGATAAGATTACGCTGCCTTCTACTCAACCACGGCGCTATTTTGACAAAGAGGCAATGCAATCTTTGGTGGAGTCGGTGAAGAAAGATGGCATTCTCCAGCCCCTCTTGGTCAGACCAGTGGGAGACAAGTACGAGTTGGTGGCAGGTGAGCGGAGATACCGAGCGGCACAAGAGGTGGGGTTAAGTGAAGTACCCGTGACGGTGCGAGCGATGTCGGACGAGCAGGCGGTACAGTATGCTCTGACAGAGAATTTGCAACGGGAGGATTTGAATCCGGTTGAGGAAGTAGAAGGGATTTTACAGTTATTGGCTATCAAGCTGGGAACGGATAGGGAAGCGGTTATCTCGTTGCTGAATAAATTAGCTAAGGTGAAAAGAGGTTTGGCGGACAACGTTGTACGCCCGGAAGAACAACTCTTAGTTGAAGAGGTGTTTGCTGCCATAGGAAGGCTTTCGCCAGAGTCGTTTAGAACTCATCGGCTTCCGCTACTGAATTTGCCAGGGGATATTCTAGAAGCTCTGCGTTCTGGCAGCATTGAGTATACTAAGGCGAAAGAGATAGCTAAGTTAGATTCGGAGTCTGAGCGGACAGCACTGCTTGAGGAAGCAATTGCACGATCTTTGTCCTTGAGTCAAATTCGAGAGCGGGTGAAAGCAGGTAAACCTGCAAAAGAAACTGAGGAACTACAGAACCGTTTTGACACTACTATTAAGCAAATAAAGAAGTCTTCGGTGTGGAAGAATCCGAAGAAGCGGAAGAAATTAGAATCTTTGCTGGCACAAATGGAAGCTTTGATTGCCGGGGAGGACTGATAGTGGCTAAAAAACAAAAGGTTTGTCAAAATGCAAAACTGATGAGCCAATTTAACAGCAGTTTGCCAACACACAGATAACTAAAGCCTCAGCATTGCGTCGCGCTCAAAAAGCTTTGTTAGTTGACTATGAAATTCCTTATTTCTGGACACCTTACGTTTTGGTGGGCAATTGGCTTTCGTTCTGGCACTACACTCTCACCGTCACAGCGCAGCTTGACGGGAGTCTTCTTGCGGAAGAGTGATAAATGTTTTAATCAATCACGAACAAGTGGTACTAGCTTGTTCTTTTTGTAATTTCTCAATTGGCACATAATTCCCCTTATATCCCAATCCAGCAATTAAATCCATGAATGCTTTAATAATTGAATCCTGCCGCAATTGTTCTGGCGCTTTTAAGCCAATCAGAGCTAATTCACTCCCTTTTTTATCTTTTAAGTTATCGGCATTAGTAAGAGGTATACCTTCTGGGGTGAGATAGCAAATCAGATCTGGCCCCATCGCGATCGGTCTGCCACCTTGCCAAGCAATCAAGTTTTCGTTCAAATAATCGACGCGAACTTCTTTATTTTGATTTCTGAGGGTTAAAGTTCCGGATTGAAAGCGAGGATCTTCTTCTTGTTTTACTTCAGTTATTTTTCCTTGGAAAAGCAGGAAAGCATTTTTATTGTCAGCAGAACAACCGTTGTTTAAAAAGTCTATTAATACTGTAATTGGGTTGAGTTGTTTTTGTTTAGCTTCGCGGAGAATCGCTCCTATTTGCAGTGCTTTGGTGATTGTACCTTTAATGACTGGTTTGCGATCGCGAATCGTTTGACCGTTCATCGCATAAGTTGCCATCACACCTTGAAAACCAAATTCTTCTGTACCTACGATTTTTTCGGCAAATCGAGCCATAATTGAAGAAGTTTTTGCGTCAATCACCGCTTTAACTTGTTTATCCTGTTCAGGCTTAATATTGGCGAGAGTAGAGGGGTAAATAGGAATATCAGACCAGTAGTAAGTACACAGGCTTAATTCTGGTAATGACCTTCCTGCACCATCAGCGTCAACTACTGGAATGTGATGAGCATTCGCTGTCAGCATAGCCGCGAGAAGGTTTGCCGTACCTATTTCTCCTGCAAGGCTGTAGGAGAAATCCTTATCCATTTTCAACGCTGTCTGTAAATATTCAAAAGTCGCAATCAAAATTTGAATTTCAATCGGGTATTGCTCAACCCCTTTAAGGCTACGGAACATTTTTTTATTCAGCAAAACTTTGGGGGAAGCGTTTGAAGAACGGGTATTATCTGGCAAAGAGGCATCTGCTGCACTTATACCTAAGATAACTGCGCCCCAATCGTCAACACCCAATTCTTCAACTTCTTTCAGTTGAACAGGACAATTAATAAATGTAGCTAAGTAATAACCCAGTTCCAGGGAACCACCGCCTCCGCTTCCCAAAAGAGCGGCTCCATTAATGATGTCTTTAAGGTCTTGGTCGTTGATTTCTGTCATCTGACTACTCTGCTTTTTATGCTAGTACGGGTCTAAATCCTAGATGTTGCTAAATGTTACAATTAGGACTTAGGCTATTTTAAGTTTGATATGTCGATATTCAGTGTATACTCAAAACTTGAGCATTTAAATGCTCTGTAAAATTTGTGTATAAATCTTGACAATACAGTAGATAACTAACTCAACAAAAGTAAGTATCTACTGCTCTTGTTTAATTGCTTTAATGAGGAAGTAGAAGTATATGTCCAGAGAAAGCTTAGAACAGTTTAAAGAAGTCCTCCTGAAATACACGACACTGCAAGAGAGGCTAAAAGCGACAGCAGACACAGAAAGTTTTGTGAAGCTAGCGGTAAAACTGGGTGAAGAAAGCGGTTACAGTTTTACTGCTGAGGAGGTAAAAGAGGCGCTCCAAGAAGAAACCGAACGTCTAGCCAAGCCGCCAACAATTGAAGATGTTGTTGCTCGGTTTAAAATAGTGGTTAACTATTACTAAATCCCTTGCTATTGCTTAAAAGCATCTCGATTGTTTCAAACCCTTGGCACAAAGGTTTAGTCTATGAATGGTTCAATGGAAGATTATCTAAGAGTAGTTATTCCCCATCTTAACTCTGAGTTAGTGTCTTCCGAAGCCTTATCCCGCATCCAGGCATTAGCGCAAATCTTGCCACATTTCTCAGTTGCGGGATTTGAATGTCGTTTAGGTGAGGAACAATCGAGAGTAGATTTTCAAGTTAGTTTTCCTCAACTAATCCTGAATCTGCCAGAGAGTTTTTTAACTCATTCTGTTTGGGGAACCTTTCAGAATTTTTGCCAGCAGTGGATTGATCCAACATCTGTTTTGTACCGAAATGTTGAGCGTCTCTGGCTAGAATTCGATTTGCTTGAGCAATCTTCACAGGTGCCAATTCCCTGTCTTTTCTTAGTGCTGAATCAGGAAAATATCGGTGAGTTTCAAGATTTAACCGAAACAGTTCTCAGGTTACTTAACAATCGGACTGATTCACTGCTTGAATCGAATCTTCGGCTTTGTGCTAATTCCATACCTGATGGTGGCAGGATTGCACATCTCGGTGCGATGTTATCTCGCACAGCCAAGGAGGTAAGGGTAGTTGTTAAGGGAATTTCATCACAACAGTTGTTAGATTATTTGGTAAAAATTGGCTGTACAAATATAACAGATACGTTAAAATCTCTTGTCTTTACCTTATCTGAGTTTGCCGATACTCTAGGCTTGAGCTTTGATGTTGGTGATATTGTGCATCCCAGAATTGGTTTGGAATATTTTTGGGAAAAACAGCCTCCCGATGAACCACGTTGGCAATTATTTCTAGACTGTTTAGTCGAGATGGGTTTATGTACCCCAGCTAAGCGAAACGCTCTCCTCGCTTGGCCTGGATTTTCCCAGAAAGCAGATCTACCAGAATTATGGCCTACGAATCTGGCAGGAGCCGATCTTTTTCTGGGGAATAAGGCGTTAAGCGTTTTTTGGAGAACTATTAATCATATAAAAGTTATCTATGAACCGGGCAATGAATTGGAAACTAAAGCATATCTAGGGTTTGGTCATAATTGGCTGAATGCTAGTGATTTAAATGGAGGAAAGGTATCAAAAACCGAAGATTATAATCAAAGCATTTTACCCCCTATTAATGACACTGAGGTTGAAGTTTCCCAATACTTAAAACAAGTTTGTAGCTACTACGATAGGATGAACCCACTGTATTTGAAGTATATAGGTAAAACCTATCAGGCAGGTGTGTTCCCGACGGACTCAGACACAGACCACTATCGTAATAGCAACCTTTACTTTGCAAATCGAGCAGGTATCCAACCCGGACATCGTATCCTAGATGCTGGTTGTGGTGTTTGTGGCCCTAGTATAGACATTGCTCGAAATATCAAGGGAATTGCAATTGATGCCATCACCATATCTTCGGTTCAAGCTGATACGGCTAGAGAGTTAGTGCAGGAGGTAGGACTAGCTGACCAGATTCAGATTCATATCGGCGACTTTCATCACCTCCCCTTTGCCGATGAGGTGTTTGATGTGGTATTTTTCTTGGAATCAACCGGATATTCCTACGACCATCAACGTCTCTTTGCGGAAGTCTACCGAGTGCTGCGTCCAGGGGGGAACTTGTACATCAAAGATGTTTTCTGTAAGGAATTGTCTCTATCAAACGAAGAGCAGCAGGAACTTGCAGAATTTTACCGGATTTACGTTTACAAAACTACCAAGATAAGCGAAATTAAAGAGTCAATTGCATTGGCTGGTTTTCAGGAAATCAGCAGTCGCGATTTAAGAGAAATTAACCACACAAAATTGTTTAGCAAGGCAATGTTTGATTACAAAAATGGATTGCCTGGGTTAACAGAATTTGGTAAATTTCATTACCGCCAATTTCAATGTCTGCCAGTATTTTTTGGAGAAATTAAGGCTCGCAAGCCCAGCACCTAACCCCCCAACCCCCTTCCCGATCCCCCCTACCCCCCTTAAAAAGGGGGGTAGGGAAGGGGGAGCCGGAAAGCCCCTCTCCTTGCAGGGGAGGGGTTGGGGGAGGGG
>NZ_JACJUP010000060.1:0-12083 GCF_014748295.1 Planktothrix sp. FACHB-1355
TCTTATCGATCTCCCCCACTCCCCCACTCCCCCGCTCCCTCCTTGGAATAAACAGGTAATAGCAGCGGATTCGGTATGACGTTCTAGTGGTATCCTAGTGATGTAAAATTGCTGTGAAATCAAGGCTGGGCTTTATGCAGGTTAATGATTTAGGGTTTCTGGCAAGCATCCTGTTTGTGCTTGTACCAAGTGTGTTTTTACTAATTCTGTACATTCAAACCACTACCCGCGAAAGCGGTAAAAAAGCTGATTAATGCAGCGCTGAGCAAAAATCCGTCAATAAAGAGAGTTTTGAGTTTTGAATCAAGTTTATTTAACTCAAAACTCAAAACTCAAAACTTAACCGACAGTGCGTGCCAACAATACGGGACAGTTGGCGTAAACTCGCACGTAGTCTGAGAGAGAAGTGCCCAACAGTCGGTCTAAGTCTGGGAGACCTTTGGCGATCGAAGGACGACGATCGGGAGATCCTAGCATTAGCAGGTCTGTGCCGACTTCCTCGGCAATGCGACAAATTTCTTCACCAGGCTTGCCAGTGCCGATAATGCAGCGATAGGCAACGCCCATTTTTTTGGCTTCTGCGACTGCCGGTGCTAGAACGGGATTAGTTTCGGGGCTGCTGCTTTCTACTTTCGGGTTGATGCGAACTAGAATCAGCTGACCGCCTTTGATATCCCGTAAAAGAGACAGAGCCAGCTTCAATGTTTCTTTAGAGGCTTCGGACCCATCCATTGCCACCATGATTTTGGAGATTTTTTTGACGTAGATATCGTCTTTGACCAACAGCATGGGGCGAGCGGAGAGCTGAAAAACATACTGACTGACGGAGTTTTCCAGAATTGACTCTAGACGCTTGAGTCCGCGAGAACCCATAATAATCAAATCAGCGTCGATTTCATCGGCAACCTCGCAAACTATACTCTTGGGGTCGCCTTGTCGCAACATGGCGTTGACGTGATTGGGATCTAATTGCAAGCTCTGAATGGCAGTGGCGAGAATTTTGCCGCCTTCTTCCCACTTGGCGGTCATGCCATCGGAGGTTACTTGGGGAGAAACGACGTGCAAAACGGTTACAGAGGCGGGTTTGAGGGAAGGAATTTCCATCAACGCCTTGAGCATTTCTTCAGTATGACCCGTTCCGGAGTCGGCTAGCAATATTTTTTCTATCATCGGTTTGTCTGCTTGAGATCGGAATCTATCAGATTTTTTTGGTGTTTGATTAAGCGGAGATCGGGCATTTTCAATCTATCTCTCAAGATAGAACGAGTGCGTGGCTTCTTTAGCAAGTCTTTTACAAGCTGTTACAGAAAAGTTGTTTATCGCTGGCATATACATCTTCTAATAATACAAATTGTTAAGTTTTTTCCGATTGTGGTTGTTTTTCTACCTTCTTACTAACGACGCGATAGATCTCCACGCTTTGCCGTCGGCCTTTCAAATCGATCGGCCCCCAATATTCGACTTGAAATTTGCCGTCGATGTAAACGAAAGTTTCGCGGGCAATTAGTACGCGGCAGTTGCAAGGTTGAAGATCCTTGCAGCAACTTTCCAAACGGGAGGCAATATTGACGCTATCGCCGATGATGCCGTATTCTAAGCGGTCTTTGCCCCCCAAACTACCGGCCACGACTGGGCCTGTAAAAATACCGACTCGCATTTGAATTGTGGGTAAGCCGCGACGAAGCAGCTGGGAGTTGAGTTCTTGGAGACGATCGCCCATTGCGAGGGCGCAAGCTACAGCTGAGTAAGCGTCCTGAGCTATTTCTTCTAGTGTGGTGCGACATATGGGTACACCAAACACCGCCATGATGCCATCGCCAGTAAATTTATTGATGATGCCGTGATGAACTTGCACTTCTTGGGCGATCGCGCTGAAATATTCATTGAGCCATTCCAGCAAAACGGTGGGCGACATTTGTTCGGCGATCGTGCTGAAATCTTTGATATCGGAGAACAACAAAGTCGCGGTGAGAGTTTGTCCGGGTAATTTGCCAGATTTGAGCAAGCGATCGCGGTGTTGCCAAAAGGCGGCGGCAATTTCCGGCGAGGTGTTCTTTCCCAAGAGTTTCATCACCATCTGCTGCTGCTGGTAGGAAGTGTAGGAGTAATCTTCTAGTAGGAGTTAAACTGGACATTTCCGGACATTCCGTGACATAATTTCGGATGCTACCTAAAACAAGCCAAAATTCATGCCAGAATCAGCAATATTCGCCGCGACGTCATCCAGAAAATGACAACAGACTTGAGTCGTCGGGTATATTGCATCCGCATAGAAGATTTGAATATAGCTGGCATGATGGCCAACCACAAACTAGCTAGTGCGATAAGCGACAATTGCTTTTATGAAGTACGTCGCCAATTAGTTTATAAGCAAGCGCATTACGGGACAAAAGTAGAATTAGTTGATAGATGGTTCCCCTCATCAAAAACCTGTTCAAAATGCGGTCACGTTCAGGTAATGAAATTATCAGATAGAGTGTTTCATTGCAGGGAATGCAACCACATCCAAGATAGGGATGCCAATGCCTCAATCAATTTGGAAAATGCGCCGCCCAACAAAGTAAGGTTGGCTAAACCTGAACTAAACGCCTGCGGACAAGAAGGTGCCGACACCCTTGGTAGAAACAGGAAGTAGACAGCGTTGTCCGGTTATGTCTGGCAATGTATAAGTTCTACGTAGCAGACAGAATTGTCCGATCTTAACTGTTAGCAGAAAGCCTATGCTCAAGTCCCTCAACAAACTCCCGCGTCAGTTCACTATCGGCTTAACCTTTCCCATCATCTATCTGAATGGCTGGCTGCTGCTAAGGTTAGCTAGAGAGCTACAGCCTTTGGTCAGCACTTTAATTGCAGCTACTCTGATTGCCTTTTTGCTAGACTATCCAATCCGATTCCTTCAAGAGAGAGGGTTAAAGCGAAGCTGGGCTGCCATATTGGTACTGCTAGTTTTTCTGCTGTTTTTAGCGACCCTGGTGCTGTTTGTGGTGCCTGTGATTTTACGGCAGGCGAATGAATTGGCAATTAGGTTGCCGGAGTGGCTCAAGTCTGGTCAGCAGCAACTGCAAGCTCTCCAAACTTGGGCAATTGCACAACAGTTGCCGATCGATCTCAATACCAACTTAAATCAGTTGATCGAAAAATTAACTAGCGTGCTGCGTTCTTTGACGGGTCAACTGATCGGCTTGGTCTTCAGTGCGATCGGCAGTATTGTAAATGTTTTCTTGACGCTGGTGTTCGTCATCTTTCTGGTTTTAAAAGGTGACAGTCTTTGGAATGGCATTTTAAGCTGGTTGCCCGCCCAGTGGGGCAGTCAAATTCGACAATATTTACCACAGAATTTCGAGCGTTACATTGCCGGTCAAGTTACTCTGGCAATCATCATTGCGATCGCTCAAACCGCAAATCTATTGATTTTAGGTGTGCCTGTAGCTCAGTTATTTGGATTTGGGATTGGTGCGGGCAGTTTGATCCCATTTGGCGGTACGGTTGTGATTGTTTTGGTGAGCTTTTTGCTGGCACTGCAAAAGGTTTGGTTAGGAGTCAAGTTTTTAGTACTGGCGGTAATAATCAATCAGATCGTCGAGAATGTCTTGGGGCCGCGCATTGTGGGCGAACTGACTGGTTTAAATCCGGTGTGGATGCTCATTTCTTTGGATATTGGAGTTAAGCTTGGGGGAGCCTTGGGGCTGCTGGTGGCTGTACCGATCGCTGCTTTTATCAAAGCAACTTTTGATAAAATCCGCGCTTCTAACTTCCTCTTTCAAGCGCAAACTGTGGCTGGAGAAATTGTCTCTTCTGCACAAGAAAACGATCGACCTGCGGATGTGTCCCCCAGTCAATCAGTAGGTTAATTTCAGGCGTTGTACGATCGCTTGGGCTTCGACAAGAGGCGAGCTGCGATCGCACCACCGATAAATCCAAATAAGTGTCCCTGCCACGATATCGCCGGATGGGATGGCAAAACTCCCCAAATTGCGCCGCCGTAGAAGAAGCCCACAATTAATGACAGCGCAATAGATACAAAGCTGCGTTCAAAGAACCCTCGCAGCAACAAAAATCCCAGGTAACCAAAAATTAACCCACTAGCACCGATGTGAACGGAATTTGATGGGGCAGTTAGCCAAACACCAAGTCCGCTGACAAGCATTGTGACGCCGGAAACTGTAAAAAAATCTCTGGTTTCTCGCAGCATAATCAACCAACCCAAGGTGAGGAAAGGTACGGTGTTAGCTGCTAGGTGAAACAAATCGCCGTGCAGAAATGGGGCGAATAAAATGCCGCGCAGACCTATTTCGGTGCGGGGTATTATACCATAAATATTCAGCGCTCCTCTGAGCAAGAAGAGATCGACAATTTCTAAGCACCACATAAAGGCGGCGATGCCGCCTAAGATGATGACTTGGGTTTTCAATTCACTAAATATTGCTTTGGCGTCTTCTCTGCTCATTTTTTTTGCCTCTAATGTATCTATTTTTATTGTTTCTAAGGTAGCAAGTTTAGTGGTACGTTCGCAGGACTAGGTATGTAGGTGTAATATTATGTCTGGTGGTATGGGTAGTATATGAGCGATACGAAAGATTATCTGTGGAGATCGGGGGTTAATTTTTTACCGCAGATGTAGGCAGATAAACGCAGATAAGAAAGAGATTTTTTATGGAACCGATTCTACCAGATATGATATAATTTTATGAATTATCGCTACATACTTAGCACTTTGCTTAGGTAATCGGCGATCGCAACTAATAAATTCTGACGAGTAAAGCTGTCGCACATTGATTACCCCGTCAATATCCAGAAAAAGCACCATTTGTTGCATGGATATTTGCCTAGATCGCCTCGAACACCATTTGGGGGATCAGTAACAGATCTGGATCTGAGTAAAGCAAACGACCAATTCCCAAAAAGCGTTTGTCTTCGCGATCGATCCGCAAAACTTCCTCTTTTGAATATTCCGCTGGAACTTCTGTTAAAGGAATGCGTTTACCTTGACACCAATATTTTGCATCTGTTGTCGATAGTACGATCGGTTTTAAATGTGACAAAGCTGCTGCTGGGGGAATGGGATTAAAGCTTCGTTCCTGTAGCTGTTTTTCCAATTCTTCAAAAGTCAAACTATCGGACAAGCTTAAACCGCAACTTGCAGTGCGAATTAAAGCGGCAAGTGTTCCGCCAGTTTGTAAAGCTGCACCCAAATCGCGTGCGATCGATCTAATATAAGTACCTGGGCCACAAGCGAGCGCCACATCCAATTCTGGGTATTCCCCACTTCGCCAATCTAATATTTCTATTTTATAAACCTCCACAAGTCTAGCTGAAACTTCAATAGTTTCTCCCGCACGCGCTAAATCGTACAAACGTTTACCTTGAACTTGAATTGCACTGTAATTTGGAGGTACTTGTTGAATTTTTCCTTCAAATTGCTGGAGTGCTGCTTTGACTTCCTCCAAACTCAATCCTGTTACCGCTTGAGATGTGAGAATTTCTCCCTGCAAATCATCTGTAGTAGTAGTTAATCCCAATCTAATTGTTGCTTGATATGCTTTATCTGGCTGCAAATATTGTAACAGGCGAGTTGCCTTACCCAAAGCTATGGGTAAAACGCCTGTAGCAGCGGGATCTAAAGTGCCGCCGTGTCCCACGCGCTTGAGGCGCAAAAGGCGTCGCACCCGCGCTACGCAGTCGTGGGAAGTGATGCCAAATGGTTTGTTTAAATTAAGAAAGCCTTCCACAGTTCAATTTTATAAGTTTACAATTAATGGCACTGCCAGAAGAAAGCAAGTTTTTCTTTATGTTCTGGACATTGCACAAGATAGCCTCTTCCTGCATCGCCCCACATATAAGTAATATTATCTTCTGAATCAAGCTGGAAAATAAATTGAGTCATTGTTTGGTTACAAGTAGGGCAATTTGGGTATGAACTGCCTTGTATCCAATCGGGCCAACCTGCTAATTTATCTCCTGGTTCGGGTCTCCAACCAAAGTAATTGTCCAAAATGTCAAGGTTTTCCTCATTTGGTGTGATGCCAAAGAAGCTTTCTACATCCTCCCAGCTAGGAGAGTCTCCTATCTCTTCCCATCGTATAATTAACTTGGCGGGAAATAAATTTTCTATTTCCGGAATTTCTATCTTTGCTGATTTAGCCTCCGGTTGTACAATCCTAAGAAGTTTGATTTTGGCTGACTCCCCAGCATCACAATCACCCTCACAATAAGGTTCAGTGCTTGTACAATAAAACATTTGTAAAATTCCATTACCGAACTTTTCTTTAAGGCTTTTAGGAAGTTGGTCAAGATTGAGTTGCAAAAAAAGCTGCATCGGTTTTTGGCAATTTGGGCAAATTGGCCAGGTTTCACCTGCACTCAACCAGGGTTTACCGGAAAATTTTGATGCAGTTAAATCGCCATCGCCTTCTCGAACGATCGGTTTCCAAGCCGAGCGCCTCACGCTGCTGAGTTTTGCTTTCAGATTTTCAAATTGTAGATTATTCGATCGCATATTCAAAGGAATTATATTTTCCCATTCGAGCTTACTTAGATATTGCACCTGTATTGCGAACCGCCAGGGATTTTAATTCCTGGGTCATAGCTTTACTCCTCTTAACAAGACTAAAGAAAAATTCAGTTCTTTCTCTGCGTTCCTTTGCGATTACCTTTGCGTTCCTTTGCGTTAAAACAATTACCTCACTTCTCAGCAAATTAACTAACGTCTAGGCGAACCAGTTGCTTGTGTTGTAGGACGCTGAAGCGCCGCTGTTAACTCATCGGAGGAAAGCGATCGCACAAAACTAAGCGGGAGAGGTTCTTGACCGAGGGATTCGACATAAGATGCACTCAAATAGGGTTGATATTCTGACAGATTGGAAACATAAGATTGAAAGAAAGCCAAACTCAAAACATTGGTATAGCGACGTGCTAAAGCCAAGTCTGGGCCAAGCACAGGTTCGGGAAGTGGTAGGTCTGACTCTGTTGGTGCGAGAGTGGAAAAATGGGTACCATTTTTGATGACGACGAGATACTTATTTGGAGTAGTTAGCCAGGTGAAAGGTTGAATTTGTTCTGACAAAGCGGGTGCAACGGTATCGGCGCTACCGGAAACAATCATTACTGGAGATTTTATCTGGCTAAGACCTGTTGGCCCTAAGATGCTGCTAGTTATCGGGTTGATCGCGATCGCAGCTTTGATTCTGTCATCCTGCAAATTATGCAGCGATGTTCCTAATTGCAGCGCCCGACACTGGAGCAAAAGCGATGTATTCCAGGAGTTATTAATAGCAGCGCAATCTTTTTGCAGTTTGGGAAAGTTAAGGGTAGCACCTGATAGAACCAGCGCAGTATAACCGCCAAAAGATTGGCCGATTATACCAACTTCTCGCACATTTATCTGACCTTGGAAAGCCGGATCGTTTTGAGATAAAAGCTCCAATTCATCGAGCAAAAACTTGATATCCAAGGGTCGATTAATAAATTCGATCGGTTCGGATACTTCATTCGCTCTACCGCTGAGTAAATCCTGCAATTGCTGGGCATTGCTACCGGGATGTTCCGGTACGGCTACAGCAAATCCATAGGAAGCTAAATGCTCGGCTAGATAGGCAAAAGTTTGGCGATCGGAACCGACACCGTGAGAAATTACAATTAGCTTAGCTGGGGTATTTAAAGGTGTTCGTTGAGGAGAAAGAGGGATGTAAATATCTGCATTAAATTGGCGACCGCGACTGCGATCGTTCAGTCTAAGAGTTTCTTTTCGCCACTTTAAAGATCCGGCCCTATCTAAAGAAGGAAGTGCAGAAAAATTCACCCGATTGGAGGAAGCAGCGGCGGCAGATTTCTGGGAAACATATGCGATCGCTCTGTCTGTTCGATCGAATATTGTTGAGAGTTCGTTGGCAATTTCTAGACCGCGTGCCAAGTCTATCCTGACGCCGGGAGTAGGGAATTTGCGTAGCACATTCAGCAGAGTCAAACCGCGTCGATCGGCTGATGCTAAAATCAGCGAAGCGCGAATGGCACGGTATCCTGGCTGACCCGAATCGGTTTTGATTACTTGTCCGAGACGTTGCAATAAAACTTCTGCCTGCGGCGTATAAAGAAACTGAGAAACAGGCACTGGGCCAACATCCAATCGCCTCAACAGAAGATTCCGTAACTGCTGCTGCTGTTCCGGTTTGGCATACTGAACGTATGGTGCTAAATCGTCCTCAATTCTGCCTTGAATGGCGTAAGCTTCCAGAGAATTTATCGAAATCGATCGTTCCAAGATATCGTAGGAAAGATAAACTCGCTCTGCTGCGGAAGCACTCGGAGTCGCCGCAACGGTGGGAAGCAGCCAAAATCCTAATAAGATGCCCACCCAGTTGAGCGGTTTTTTGGTAGAATGTATCACCTGATGCAGACTGGGGCGTTTGACGACGGAATTTTCAGCCATAAAAAGCCGGACGATCTGTCACGAAGGGTAAAAGAAAGGAATAGCTACACCGCACAGCGCTGGGGACTGCGCGATCGCAATATCTTCATAGCAACCTATTTCCATAGTGACTTAAAATAGGCTAAACGTCGAGGTCTATATCGTTTTACCTATATTTAGGTAGAGGGGGCGATCGCTCTAGAGGCTTTGATGGGAATTATAAAATTTAAACTCAGCACTAACAACCTCTACATCAAATCCCATGAATAACTCGCCAGATTCTTCTAGCCCGCGTCCGTCCCGCAACCGCTATCAGCCAATCCGAGAGCTAGGACGAAATCGAGAAAATACTAAAATCACGTATTTGGGCAAGGATAGCGCCACTAATCAGCTAGTTATATTAAAGCGATTTTTGTTAAGAAAAGCTGAAGTTAGAACTTTTGATTACCAGACTTGTCAGCCACAAATTCAACTGCTGCGCGGCCTCAATCATCCCGGCATCCCGCGTTATCTAGATTCCTTTCCGACAGGGGACGGGTTTTGTCTGGTGCAGGAATATAAACAGGCAAAATCCTTAGCTGAATCGCCCAATTTGTCACCCGATGAAATCAAGCGTATAGGCGTTGCGGTTTTAGAAATTTTGGTATATTTGCACCAACAGAATCCCCCAGTAATTCATGATAACATCAAGCCAGAAAACATTTTAATTGATGATGGTTTTAATGTTTATTTAGTAGATTTTAGCTTAACCAAAATAGCTGCCAGTAAATCTGGGTTTTTGCCTCCGGAACAGTCAGGCGATCGCAAACGAGCAGAAGCTAGGGATATTTATGGGCTGGGAGCCACCCTGATTTGCTTGTTGACTAACAGAAAATCAACCGAAATTCACACCTTAATCGATAACAAGAAGCAAATTAATTTTCAGCATCTACTCTCCGGAATTAGCCTGCGGTGGATCGAGTGGCTGGAAAAAATGGTGGAAGCATCCCCGGAAAACCGTTACTCGAAAGCAGCAGTTGCATTAAAAGCGCTCAAGCCAATTAATGCTATAGCTATAGCACAAGTGAGCTTTAGCTCATCTACCGTGGAATTTAAAGCAGCTAACCCAGGCGAAAAATTGACTCAAACACTCACCGTTACTAACTCGAATTTAGATACAATTCTGCAAGGTAAATGGTCAGTTGCACCCTCCAGTCGCGAGCCGCGTCGCCTCACAGATTCTCATCCTTGGATAAGTTTCGCTCCAGCCAGTTTTAATGGTAATCGTTCGGATTGCAAAATTACCGTTGATACTAGCAAATTAATTGCAGATAAAGTTTACGAACGCCAGATTTTATTGCAAACGAATTCTTCACCAGAAACTCACTCTTTAGTCATTAAAGTTCAAACTGCTCCTCTGACAACTCTCAAACTGCCCCTACTTTCTCTAGGTATGCTGTTTGTAATTGCTTGCTTTGGCGGTTTGGCTGCGGCGGCTTTAATAGGACATAATGGGATAACTAATTGGTTAATACTAATCCTTGGGTTAGGAGTTGGAAGCAGTGGCGGAGTAGCGGCGGCGTTTTCTTATACAGATCTGTTAAAAAGGATAATAGGTATGATAGGCGGTCTGGCAACTATAGTTGGTTTTCTGCCAGTAATGGGGTCTGAAGTTGATGTGATTGGTGGATTTTTTCTGGGGTTAATAGTGGGTGCTTTGGGGGGAGTTGTGGTCAAAAATCATCTGGAGAGAAAATTCCCGATGAAATTGGCTGCCATAATTTCTATTCTCACAGCAGGGTTAGGTATGAGTTTTGGAACGGAATTTATAGATGGGTTATTTAATCCATTTGTGCTGCTGGCTTTGGCAGGAACGGGTTTACCGTTAGTTGGGGCGATCGCACGTCTCAATTTGCATAATAAAACTGTAATTGATAACTATCGAAAATCGGAACGATATTTGATTAAGCCATAATATGCGATGCCATACAAAGGGAAGATTCGGGATCGACCCGAATCTAATTTGCCCTTTTACTTACGACTTTTACCAAGTGCGATCGCGATCGATCCAGCTACTACCAAAACCGCCCCAAAAACCGCCAAACCTGTCAGCTTTTCCGGTGCAACTAAGTTAGGGAAAAATAACGACACAGCCCACATCGACACTAAAGTAACCAGGGGTGCTAAAGCCAAAACTGCACTTACTTTTGATGCTTCCCAATGTTCCAAAGACTCCGCAAAAGCACCGTAAGCAAACACAGTATTCAAAGCACAAAAAATCAGCATTCCCCAATGCAATGGGCTGAGAGTTAACAACTGCTGTGGCGAAGTGGCGGGGGTAAACACTAAAGCACAGCACCCATAAATCAGCAGCATGATGTGAGAAGAAGGCAATTTTTGCAGCAATTGTTTTTGTGCCATCGCATAAACAGCCCAAGTTATTGCCCCTACTACAACCATACCGCTGCCCAGCAGATATTTAGTCGGTTCAACGATGAAAACTCGCAATTGTTCGTTGAAGAAAAGAATCAATCCTAAAGTCAAAACACCCAAACCTATCCATTGACGCCGGGTGTAACGTTCCTTGAAAACAACTATGCCGCCCAAACCCATTAAAACGGGAGCAATCTGAATCAAAACTTCTGCGTGAGATGGCGAAGTGTATGCCAAACCTTGCAGGAAAAGCAAGTAATTAATTGCCAAATAAACAACGGCAATACCTAGCAATTGTATAGGTAATCTTCGCAATTTTTCTATAGGCGGTAATTGCTGACGTGCAGCTAAATACCCACCCAGCAGTCCAAAAGCCACCAAAAAGCGAAACCAGGTGAGGGTATAAGCATCAAGCGCTTGCACCGTTACGCCAAGCGCAACAGGTAGAACGCCCCAGAGAAAGGTTGTGAAAAGCGATAGGGCTAAGCCTAAACGCCAGTTACCAGAACTTTGATGAAGTCGCATTATGTGATTTTAGATTTTAGATTTTAGATTTTAGATTTTGGATTTATGGGAATCGTAAATCTAAAATTTGACACCATATAAAACTACCCGCTGTTCTGCCATCAATTCAATGGGTGGTTGTTCTATGAGGTGGGAACTCATAAGTTATCCTTCCTTCGCGTCCTTCGCGTCTTCGTGGTTTAATCTTTCAACATTGCCAAAAGTGGTGGGCAATGCCCACCCTACAGTTAATTTTCCAACATTTGCAAAAGTTCTGCTTCCGACAATTGGGTGATGCCTAACTCTTCTGCTTTTTGTAGTTTGGAACCGGCAACTTCGCCCACAACTAAGTAATCGGTTTTGGCACTGACAGAACCTGTGACTTTCCCACCAGCATTTTGAATTAATTCTTTCGCTTCATCTCGCTTGAGGGTGGGCAATGTTCCGGTAATCACAAAAGTTTTGCCTGCCAAGGACAATTTTCTTGTGGGATGGGCATCTTGCCCGTCCTTTGGTATTAAATTTGCCAGTTGCAAACCAGCAGCTTTTAATCTGTTAATTAATGTCTGATTTGCGGGAACTCGGAACCACTGAAAGACTGATTGGGCAATTTCCGGGCCGATGCCGTAAACTGATTCAATAGAAGCTGCGGAAGCTTCGACTAATTGCTCAACGTTAGTGAATTTTTGGGTTAAAGTTTGGGCGTTGACGCTGCCAACGTGACGAATACCCAATCCGTATAGTACTCTAGACCAAGGTTGGG
>NZ_JACJUP010000600.1:0-4155 GCF_014748295.1 Planktothrix sp. FACHB-1355
GAGATTTGGCCGCTACTTTGGTTGGAGTAATCCAGTCGCAAGCAAGCTGAGTCTATGAATGAAGAATCCCCGTCCCTTTAGGGCTCTTGAGTGTCAATTCTCGCTGTTATGGTTAATAGTTCGTGGTTCGTGGCCATGAACTACACCGACAAAGCAGACTCAGGCAAACAAAATGCAGATAGTTGCTCTTTTGCCAAGTCCTTGTTATATTAATTTATGTACATTTACAAAACGTAACTAAGTGGAGTTCGTACCATGCAAGGTGAAGATCGGAACGATGTAAAGTTGGGTTTTACTCCCCAAGCCGAAAATTGGAACGGTCGTCTAGCCATGATTGGCTTTATCGCCGCATTGATTACTGAACTCGCTACTGGCCAAGGTGTACTGCACTTTTTAGGTCTGATGTAATCATTGGGGTCTTCATATTTCCTCCGGTATTTCAAGAAAAACTAACTGGGAGTTCGCAAAAAAACTTCCAGTTTTTTGTACTTGAAAAAAAAATTGAAAAACTCCGATAAAAATCAATTACCGGAGCTTCATATAAACAGCAGATTGCTTTTTTAACGAATATATTCTTTGAGAATGCTATTGCGGTTGGGATGGCGCAATTTGCGAAGCGCCTTAGCTTCAATTTGACGAATTCGTTCGCGAGTGACGTTGAAAATCTGACCTATTTCTTCCAGAGTCTTCATGCGTCCGTCATCCAAGCCATAGCGGAGTCGCAAAACATCGCGTTCGCGTGAGCTCAAGGTATCGAGGACGCTTTCCAAATCTTCTCGAAGCAGATTCTTAGAAACTTGATCTTCTGGTGTTTCGCCATCGGATTCAATAAAATCGCCCAGTCGGGAATCTTCTTCTTTACCGATCGGCGTTTCCAGAGAAATGGGTAGTTGAGCTGATTTAGCGATGAAACGCAACTTCTCGATGGTCATTTCCATACGAGTAGCGATTTCTTCTTCAGTGGGTTTGCGACCCATTTCTTGAGAAAGCAACTTAGTGGTTTTCTTAATTCGGGAAATAGTTTCGTACAGATGAACGGGCAAGCGAATAGTACGAGATTGGTCGGCGATCGCCCGCGTAATCGCCTGACGAATCCACCAAGTTGCGTAGGTGGAGAATTTATAGCCTTTTTCGTGATCGAACTTTTCAGCTGCTCGAATTAAACCGAGGCTGCCTTCTTGGATTAAATCCTGAAAAGACAGCCCCCGATTCATATATTTTTTGGCGATCGAAACTACCAAACGAAGGTTTGATTGTACCATCTTATCCTTCGCCCGCCGACCGACATGAAGGCGATGACGGAATGCTGGCAACTGCATATTGACAGCTTGAGCCCATTCGCTGTCATGCGGATCTCTGTCAAGGTCATCAGAGAGTTTTTCCCGAATCCGCTCCAATTCGAGTAAATCCGCAATTTTTCGCGCCAGTTCGATTTCCTCATCTGCCCGCAAGAGCCTAATTCGGCCAATTTCTTGCAAATAAAGGCGAATTGAGTCTTCTGTATAGTGCTTTTTCTTGGCTTGAGATCGACGACGGGTAGAGCGAACCTTACCAGGCTTCCCGTCGTCTTCTTCTGTCGAAACCTCTTCTAGAAAATCTTCTCGACCTGCTTCTTCCTCAAATATAAATTCGAGTTCAAGATCGTTGATAGGCTGATCGAGGGTTTCTAATACGTTGTTAGCCTGGGTCATGCCGCGTTCCTCATGCTCCTTTGGGTTAACAAATCAACAACTAAAGATGATTAAGAATCGAGATCCCTATTTTCTAGCCAGTAGCGCACCGGATTAGCCTTAAATACTATATCTATGGTTTACTGACTGGGGGAAAAACAGAGTGCTTCGCAGCGGAAAAGTTTCCTTGTCTGGAAGCGCAATCGATAACTTTGCAGTTGGGTCTGGCAAAGATCTTTCCGATTGTAGCCTTTCTCACAGAAATTGCACGCAGTTTTTCATAATATCCACGCTATTTTTTCATCTTCTCTATCAATCTGGAAAACAATTCGAGATTCTGCTTTTGCACCAAAGCCAAAAGGCCGATCGTGCAAAGCAGTGGAATAGGCTGGAAAATGCTGGATAATTCGATCTGCGTTGACAAAAAACGAAAGTTCAGACGAACCGTACCCATCGAATTTTATAGGCTTCGTTGGGCTTTGCTATTGTCTGTTTAACTGCGATTAAGGCTGGAAAAATTTCTGCACCCATCTTTTGTCGATTTCCTTAAATTAGCTAGGAGTAGCGTTCGCCATCTGTCAAGCCAGTTCGGTTTACTCTATTTTTCCCGTTTTTTGGTGTCTGCTGGGGAAGGGTTTAACTGGATATCTCGCCTGGACAGCAGACTGGAAAGTTAAACCCGCACCTGAAAAGCTGGTATCCCGGCAGTAGTTACTTTGGATGGAAATCCATCCTACGCAAGCCATTGGGGAGAGATTTTACGTTAAACTGATAAGTCTCAGTCCAGATAGACTTGACAAATGGCTGAAGTACTCATCTGACATTCTAATGAACTAATCTCTGATATGACAGCTAGTAGAGAAGAGAAATTAACAATTCTCTGACTAAACTGCTTAGCTTACCGGGCGCGGGGGTAGGAGATTTGCTGCCATAGCCGATCGACTGTAACAAATTTCAGTCCAAGTTGTAGTAGAAGCTCAATAATTTGGGCAGTCGTTTCGGCGACATCTTGCCCACCGCAAGCACCATCGTGCAAAACAATGAGAGAACCGTTGCGAACCTGTCGTAGCACGCGCTGTACCACAACAGAAACTCCAGGTCGCAGCCAATCTTCCGGAACCACACTCCACATTACCGGGCGATAGTTCCACTTACGCAACCACTTCAAGGTTTGGGGTGTAAACATCCCGTTAGGAGGTCGAACATCGCGGACTTGTTTGCAGACATCCTCTAAATCTAACTCGCAGGCATTGGCGATCGCGATTTGGGTTTGCGACAAACTCCATCTGAGAGAGTCGGGAGCGAGACGGGGAAAGATGCGATGATCGTAACCGTGCAAACCAACCCAGTGACCCCGCCGATAAACCTCCTTAGCGATATCTGGTGTTCGATTTACACAAGCACCCAACCAAAAGAAACTGGCTGTGATGTTGTAGCGATCTAAAACTGCCAACAGTTGCGGTGTCCACTGTGGGTGGGGGCCATCGTCAAAGGTAAGGGCTACATAGGGTTGTGCGACAGATCCTGCCCAAAGACAGTTGTTAAAGGTAGGCTTGAGAATTTGGTAAGCAATGGGATAAAGCGGAGCGAATTGCATACAGCCTTGAGAAAGGGAGATAAGGAGATGGGGAGATAGCGAGAAATGAACATTCCTTGATTCTCCCCAGTCACAGCTGGCAGATCGGCAATTACCAATTATTGATTAGATAATGCGGCGTGACTTAGCAGAACAGTTTAGATCTGCTGGGATTGAGAAAGGTCTCGAGCCACCAGCGATTTGTGGAAGATTGTCAAATGCTTGCAAACCATCAAGAACCGCATCCCGGATCGTCGCTTCTGACTCTTGAGAAAGCATGATGCGAAAATAGTCTGCGATCGTCTGTTGCTGACCTTTGTCATATTTAGTTCCCAAACGTGTCAGATGCCGAACCGCGATCAGACGTTTGAGGGGATTAGTATCGGTCAGTTCTGCCAGCATTCGATCGAGCTTTGCTTCATCTCTAAAAGCTTGCCGTCCAAATATATGCCAAAGCAGCAATACCAAAATTGCCAGCGTACCCAAGCCTTGCAGCATGGCACCGACAGCGATCCAAGCACTATTGCTATCAGATCCGATCGAGATTGCCATATAGCTGCTGAGGGTAGCAAGTCCGCCGCTGCCGACTGCGATGGTTAATTGACGGTTAGCGCCTCCAAATATGCGACGCAACTTCGATCGATACAATTGCCAGTCCCACACTTGCAGTCGATAGACAAACCACATTACCAGCACGCCAACACTGGTAGCCAAACATAGCTTCCAGTGCCAAAACAGCATGGCAATCGCTGCACTCAAACCCAAAAACCAGAATCCCAAACTCCCAAAATACCGACCCGAAAGCCATTTGAAGGCTCTACTTTTGAATTCTGGAAGCGACGAGTCTGGTATTTGGCTGACAAGTTGCTGCCACCAAAACGAAGCCTGTGCCACGTTGCTTACCTGAGA
>NZ_JACJUP010000601.1:0-4150 GCF_014748295.1 Planktothrix sp. FACHB-1355
CTGCTCTGGAAACCAGTAGCTGTGGCCCGCGCTGCGGGCCTTCCCGCACTTTTTTAAGATAAACCTTAAAGGTGGCGTTGGCGCGATAGTTGTCGTTAGGTAGCTGTTCTCGCTTGGGCAATTCGGCTTCTACTTCTGGCTGATTAAAGCCACTGCTAACAGCCAGGATCGCTGATTGCCGCTCAAAGCGCAGCACCCGCGCCTGCATAACGTTGCCTTCTAAGTCTTGAAATTCCTCTTGAATCATTTTGCGCTGCTGGTCGCGCAGTTTTTGAGAAAGCACTTGCTTGGTTTGGATTGCCGCCATGCGACCGAACTCGCCTTGATCTGGCGTTACGTCTAAAACTACGGTGTCCCCCAGCTGGGCTTCTTCCACGACTGGCTGAACGTCTGAGAGGGCAATTTCGTGGTCGCTGCTGTTTACTTCTTCCACAATTGTTTTGGTAGCGAGAACCCGAAAGCCTTCCTCTTCGACGTTTAGTTCTACTTCTAAATTCTCGAAGTAGTCTTCGTCAAAATGCTTATTGATATTTTGGGTACGCCGATAACGCTCATAGCCTTTCAATAAAGCTTCTCTGAGGGCTGCTTGAACAGCGTGTCGGGGTAAATTGCGTTCCCGGCTGATGCTGTCGATCAGCTCTTTAAGTCCGGGTAAATTAACCATTGTCATGGGCGAAACCTCCTGTGATGAGAAATTGAAAATTAAAAATTAAAAATCCAAACGGGAATAGTTTTTGGATTTTTAATTTTTAATTTTTTGTTCGTCTAGTTGCACTCGCGAGACCGAGGTACGGGGAATTGCGATCGCTCGACCTTTTTGGTTGAGGTAAACTGCTGTATCGTCCCGCTTAATCAGTTGTCCTCGCCACTCGCTCTTGCCCTCGTAAGGCTCCGATGTGCTGACTAGCACCGTAAATCCCTTAAATGAAACAAACTCTCTATCTGTGGTCAGCTGCCGAGAAATGCCGGGACTGGAAATCTCTAGGATGTAGGCATCGGGAATAATATCTGTGGCATCTAAGGTTGCTTCCAATGCTCGACTCATACGTTCGCAATCATCCAAGCTTGTATCTTGCTGAGGATTGCGAATGTCCACACGCAGAATCGGTGGGTATTGGTTGGTTTGGAATACCGCTCCGACAACCTCTAACCCGATGGCTTCGGCAACGGGTACGGCCAAGTCAATTATTTGCGGTACAAGGGGATGAGTCATAGGATAACTCCAATAAAAAAAGTGGGACAAATACCCACTTCCTCTGAAAGGATATGAACTACTCGGCTCTCACAAGTTAGGTAAAATTCTCTGACCTAACAGGAGCTTCGAGTTTCTGACGCTTGAACGCACTGCACATTTGACACTCCCCGACTTAAAGCTACGGGGATTCTTGGGCTGAATACTGCCTCTACCAAACAAGTTAGCGTTGGACTTACACACTCATGTCTAACCTGAATCTAGTTTTACCTAGTCCACTTAAAGGTTACTCCCCAAGCGTAAATTCGGGTATGCCCTACCCTATGCAAATTTTCTTCTTTGTCTTTAGCTCTTTGTCCTTACCGTGTGGTTCTATTTTTGATTCCAGTCACGGAAAGGCATTTCTAACTTACGGAGTAGGACGTTTAACCTGTTTCCTCCGAAGTGTTAGCGCTCAGCGACCTAAGACTATCTTAATACAAGGCTGTACAAAGCCGTCCTAGAAGGACGGGTTTTTAAACCCAAATTTTCGATAAGCTTAGTTATAGAAGCGGATTCCTTCGCTATATCGCCTTAAGACCAGATAACGTCCAGGTGCGCTGGAGTCCGAGAGCGAGTCGTAGAAGCTTTTGCCTACGTAACGCTCTGAAGTAATAGCAATTACCTATCAGAAAATTGCTCCGCTCGGTCGTGCCTCCAGATAATTTATCTTTTGGTGTACCAGTCTTATTCTACTATAGTGTTGCTGCGCTCGAACTTAATACCAGGAATTTTTAGAACCCTTGAGGTTAACCGCTCTTGTTTGCTTAAGCCTCCTACCAAGCGAGTCGATCGTTGTTCCGATCTTTTTATCTATTATAGCTAAGTGGTATTTTTCCTGCTTTGGTTCGTAAATCTAAATGATTGAAATCCTTGAGAAGTTTCACTTTTTTTACCTTTGTAAGCAGTATAAATTCTGCTTAAGCTTTCTTCATTTGTGCAAATCTCTATCTAAGTAATTTAGACTATATTGAATGTTTTTTGTATGGATAAATTTGTCCGTCTTGCGTTTGAGTCAACTGGCGGATTTTCCTGGTTTCTTCCATAACTTGTTCCACATCCTCTTGAGATAACCGCTCGACATAATTAATTTTGATTTCTTCCAGCATATCTAAGACTAAGCTTTGAATTTTATCTACAGTTTGTTGGCTTTGCACTTCTTGGGCGATCGCTTCACCGAAGTGTTGCACAAGTTGGGCAGATAGTTTGGCTCCTTCGGCATCTTCAAGGGCAGCCTTAATAGCTTCGTATGCTCCTTGAGAGATTTCCGTAACTAATCTTTCCGTAAGCTGATTGGGTATGTTGGCTAATAGAGGTATATTTTGAATATTCTTGTAGGCTGGTAAATTTTTGAGTACGCTTTCTATATTGTGACGCAGTATTGCTTCCAAATCGGGCTGAATTTTTGGCAAAACTCGGTAGACGATCAGTTTGATCATTATATCAGCGATCGCTTCCACCTCGTTCACATTATTGATATCTATATAAGTACGTTTTTCTGGTTGCAATAGCCAGCGCGTTATTTCGCCTTTTTCGATCGAGCTTTGAACTTGCTTAATCACTCGGACTACTACAACTTCAGTTATTTCTTCTGCGAAAGTGGCTACAAACCCTTGACTAAATTGTGCTTGTATGCGGTCGAGATCTATTAACTCAGCTTGGTGGAGGCGAAGAGTCACCGGAATAATTCGCAGCCATCGCCAGAATGGAATTAGGAGGAAGATGTCATACCAACGCCACAACATGGCATCTCGCCAACTGACTCCAAAGTGACGGCGACCGATCGACCAGGTACGTCCTAAAAACTCCAAACCGAATATAATTGCAAATGGTATATCTAGAATCCAGAATTTATCTACGAATTCGCCGCTTTCAGCGATCGGACGAAAATAATTTGTTTCGATCGAAGGACGAATCTTGTTATTAAAAAAAGTAATTTCTTTTTTCCACCCATTTTTTAATAAATAATCTTGGCTCCAAAATGTTTTGAAAGACTGGCGGGCAGAATCTAGACCGATGCGATCGCGCATTCTATTTTTAATCTTTTCCAGTGTGCCGCTTTTATTAGCTACTCTAAACGGGTCGCTATCAATCATTTCGTTGCTGAGACGGCGCATATCGGCCAGCAATTTTTCGGTTTCTGGTGACTGCAAGCCTTGTTGCGCCACTTGTTCTTCCAGTGCATTTACTGTCTCTAGATACTTTTGTGTTTCGCGATGGGGTTGAATACCCTTAACTGGGTCATACCAGTGAGTTATAGGAGGAAGAGGTATTTTTATAACAAAGTCAAGAAATTGGAGATTACCTTGCAGCCAGAAATTCCGCCAAGGTACATAGCTCATATCGAATAGCACCAAGCCTAAGTTGAGGGATGCTAGTATAGCCATCAATCTTTCAAACCAAAGATTGCGGCGAGATGAAAATTTATTTTTACCTAGTTTTGGCAGTGAAGACATAGTTTATATGTAAATTTTTTTTAAGTAAAAGAAACTATTTTTAAAATTGTACATACGAAGGCTAAGCTAAGTAGTTTGCCTCTAAAGGCTAGGCGATCGAATGCCGTTGTACAAACAAAAGTTTAATCTTTGACATCCCTCCTGTGAGCGATCGAGGAGATAAAGTGGCTGCAAATTACAGAATAACTTAATTTAGTAGATCTTGAGTGCTTAAACCTACGATTTTAATGCGTAATTTGGTACGGCGATCTTTAAAGCCGCGCCAAATGGGGGACTTTGCAGAGAAAACGCAAATACTGGGGATTACCTCAAGAAACAT
This sequence comes from Planktothrix sp. FACHB-1355, assembly GCF_014748295.1. Classification (NCBI taxonomy): domain Bacteria; kingdom Bacillati; phylum Cyanobacteriota; class Cyanophyceae; order Oscillatoriales; family Microcoleaceae; genus Planktothrix; species Planktothrix sp. FACHB-1355. The sequence goes on from NZ_JACJUP010000601.1 coordinate 4,007, forward strand.
TGCCCTGTTTATGCTTAAATCCGTGCATTTTCCGGTAGGGGTCTGCCTTTTGGTTCCGGTAAAGCAGGACGCGGTTGGTACGGCATGGGTAAGTAGTCGGACAAAAGTAATCGACACTGTATGAACTTTTGTTAAGGCACTTGC
>NZ_JACJUP010000602.1:0-4138 GCF_014748295.1 Planktothrix sp. FACHB-1355
CCTCAACAATCCGCAACAAAAGGGTTGCATAAAATATTACATTTATATTCTGTTTTGCAACAGAATTGTCACATTTTACACTGCCAGTATCCCAAATCGGGAAATTTATGGTATATGAATCCGCTCGCGAGTTTGCCGATCGCACTTCTAGGGAAAAATCAGGTTAAAATCTAGCGCCAATCACAAAAAATGGGTTTTAAACGCATTTCTTCCGATGATTTTGGGCAAGCGATCGAGCCTATTCCACGACGAAGTGCGATTGACGAGCAATAATATATATCTGTTTTAGTTTTGACTTTCGATCTTTGAATACGGAGAGGGAGGGATTCGAACCCTCGGTACGGAGTTACCTGCCGTACAACAGATTAGCAATCTGCCGCTTTCGACCACTCAGCCACCTCTCCAGGGTGACAGAAATTTATATTAGCACAGCATTTAGAGAAAGTATAGTCTTTTGCGATCGAGATCTGAAAAAATCCGCACCCGCAGTACCTGCAATGACCCAAGTGGGGGCACGATCATCCCAAAGACTGAGGGTGGGGGGCGTGAGACATCAGTCCGGTAGAAGATGATCCCCTCCGGCTAAATACCTACCCTTTAACTAAAAGGGTCTCTGAGATTTCACTCTTTTCGATCGAACAGAACTATGCGATCGAGCTTTCGTCCTCAATGTCGTTGCATCCCCACACTTACTAAACCTATGGTTTCCACTATCAAACAGCACATCGCTTTGATCTCTGTTCACGGCGATCCAGCAATTGAAATCGGTAAGGAAGAAGCTGGCGGACAAAACGTCTATGTGCGTCAAGTGGGCGAAGCACTCGCCAGACTGGGGTGGCACGTAGATATGTTTACCCGCTTTTCGAGTTCCGAACAATCTACAATTGTCCAACACAGTCATAATTGTCGCACGATTCGACTGCAAGCAGGGCCGAAGGAATTTGTACCCCGCGACAATATTTTTGAATATCTACCGGAGTTTGTAGAACAACTGATAAAGTTTCAAAAGCAATCTGGCATCACCTATCGCTTGGTACACACGAATTACTGGCTTTCCTCTTGGGTGGGAATGCAGCTGAAAAAAATTCAAGGTGTCAAGCAAGTACATACTTATCACTCTCTGGGTGCTGTCAAATATAAGTCGGTCACAACTATTCCGATGATTGCCACTATGCGGTTAGCAACTGAAAAGGCAGTCTTGGAAACAGGGGATAGAATTGTAGCGACTAGCCCGCAGGAAAAAGAACATATGCGTAGTCTCGTTTCCTCTAAGGGCAAGATCGATATTATTCCCTGCGGCACCAATATCGACAGATTTGGTAGGGTTAGCAGAGAAGAAGGACGACAGAAATTGGGCATAAAGCCGGATAGTAAGGTTGTTCTTTATGTAGGAAGGTTCGATCGTCGCAAAGGGATCGAAACTTTAGTTCGTGCTGTCGGACGTTCTCAGCTGCGCGGTAAGGAAGATTTACAAATAATAATTGGTGGTGGCAGTCGTCCCGGCGAAAGTGATGGCATAGAACGCGATCGCATTGAGGGTATTGTTGAGGAACTGGGATTGAGAGAAATGACGACTTTCCCAGGCAGGCTCGATCGAGATATTTTGCCATTTTACTATGCTGCTGCTGACGTTACTGTCGTTCCCAGTCACTACGAACCGTTTGGATTGGTGACTATTGAAGCGATGGCTTGTCGTACACCGGTGGTAGGCAGCGATGTGGGCGGTCTGCAATTTACTATAGTACCGGCAGAAACTGGCTTGCTCTGTCCGCCGCTGGATGAAGTCGCTTTTGCGAATGCGATCGATCGCATTCTCAGCAATCCAGAATGGGGCCAAAAGCTGGGTCAAGCGGCAAGAAAGCGAGTAGAAAAAATGTTTAGCTGGGATGGGGTAGCATCTCAGTTAGGCGAACTTTACAGCAATTTACTGCAACAAACCGCAGTAGGATTGCAAAAAGTAGGTGCTTAATGTTTTGACAGTCATCGGTCATCAGTCAGATGTTATTAGCTAGCCAGCATAAAATAACTGCTGACTGTTGACTGCTGACTAACTACTTTTTGGAAAGCCAACAACTAAACCGAGAACATTCTGACGCGATTTCTCCAAAAAGTCGCGAGCAACATTAGCACTGGTTAAATCCAGTACGCCAAGGCGAGAAACTAATAAAAGCCCATCAGCCATTTTACCTAAGAAGAGAGCGTCAGTAGAGACTTTCAAGGAAGGAGCGTCAACTATAGTTAAATCGTATTTGGCTGAAAATTTGTTGATTAATGATGCTATCCCAGGAGAGTCCATCACTGCGGTTGAGTTAGTGGCAAGGCTCTCACAAGTAAGAACTTCCAAATTAACCATTACTTGTGCGGTGGTAATGATTTGTTCTTGTCCGACAAGAACATTGCCCAAACCTCGATCGGAAAGTTCCGAAACTTGATGGGAGCGGGGATTTAGTGCATCTGCATCTACCAGTAAGACTCGACGCCCCATTTGCGCCATAGCCACAGCTAAATTAGCACAAACGGTAGATTTACCTTCTTTAGGTAATGAACTGGTGACTACAATTATTTTGAGGTCTCGATCGGAATTGAGAAAATACAGGTTGGTTTGTAACATTCGGTAAGCTGTACTGACTGGTGAATCGGGCGCTTCTGAGACAACAATATCGAGAACTGATTGCTGTAAATCGAGGTGCTTTTGCAAAGACTGTTTGCGAGCGAGTTTACTAATTTTTTTATACTTTTTATCGAAAGGTATCGCTCCCAGTAAGCTAAATCCAAATAAATCTCTTACCTCTTCCACAGTTCTGATGGATTTGTCAGCGGCTTCTAAAATAAGGGCAGTAGCTATAGAAAACATACCCCCCAACAAAACCCCTGTGACTATAGATGAAGACTTACGAGAAGCAAGAGGCTCTTGAGGAACAAGGGCGGCTTGGATAATGCGAGCGTTACCCATATTCTGATTTTCGGCTATCCGGATTTCCTGAAGCTTTTGCAGCAGAAGTGCATAAGTAGATTGGGCGGCTTGTAATTTACTTTCCAACTCGCGCTGTTGCTGTTCCAGTCTGGGTATGACACTTACTCGTTCCTTATAGACAGCTTGTTGTTTCGATAAAGTGTAAACTTGATTGGCTAAACCTCGACGTTTTGCTTCTATTTTGACAAATTCTTCAATCAATCTCGGTTTTACTTCTCCCATTTGCAAATTCACATTTTCCGATTGTTTCTGACTACCAACAGACTTTTGTATTTGTGCTTGTAGTAAAGCTTTCAAAGAGGCTTCTTTAGTTTTTAAGTCAACTATCAAAGGGTGTGTTTCGTGGAAGCGAATTCGCTCGATTGCTAACTGGCGTTCTACCTGCTGGTATTCTTTCAGCGCCTCCTGTACTGAGGGGGATTGGCTAAGAGAAGTTGCTGTCAATCCTTCCTGTGCATTCATCTGCAATTGGTTTTGGAATGCTTCCGATTCGGCATTTGCATCTGCGAATTGAGATTTAGCTTCGGCAATTTTGCCTTCTAAGATGCCAATAACTTCTACAGCAGATTTGGCTTCTTCTTGGAGCGAAACAACTTTGTTCTGTTCTTTGAATCGGCGCATAGAAGCTTCGGCTTGACGCACAGAAGCTTCGGCATTAGGTAACTGTTTTTCTAGAAACTCGCGGGCATACACTGCTTCTGCCCGATTCAGAGTTTGATTGTTATCTATATAAATTTGGATCAGTGTATTGACAATTAATGCTGGTTTTTGGGGATTTTTTTCTTTGTAGGCTACTGACAGCATATCGGTTCCCTTGATATTTGCCACTGACAGGTTTTTCAGAAAATCTTTTACTTTTAGCGGTGAGTTTTTTTCATCCAATAGATTGAGTTTACTGATAGTTTTCTGTACGATTGACTCTGAACGAATTACCTCTATCTCTGTGTTCAGGGGGTTACTTTGTTCTCCTACAGGAGCAAATTCTCCGATCTCTTTTCCCAATCCCGTTATGGAAGAAGTAGGATTTGTCTTTTTCAATAAAAGCTTTGCTTCGGCTTCATAGACAGGCTTTTGCCGGGAGGTATACACGAGTGCTAGCACGACAACCAACCCAAATATGGCTGAGGTTGGCAACCAACGTCGCTTCAGAATAAGCCAGTATTG
>NZ_JACJUP010000603.1:0-4137 GCF_014748295.1 Planktothrix sp. FACHB-1355
CTTACGCCAAGCGATGCTCAAAACAATGGAAAAACATCCTCAACCTAAAAACTGGGCTGCATTTACGCTGATTGGCGAAGCCGAATAAGGCTAAAAATCAAAAAATTTTCCTGTTGCTTACATAATCTGAAAAACCTCTCCCGATAAAGAAGTAGAAACAATTTGATTCTTCTCCAAAAAGGAGTAAATTATTCCATGTTTAACAGCAAATTTGTAGCTACTTCTGCTCTGTTGGCAACCACCATTTCTACTTCTTTAGTTACTTTACCAGCACTGGCTAATTCCGGGGGAATTTTTCCCGATCGCACAACAGAAGCCTCCCAGCAAAATACATCTACAGTCCTAATTGCCCAAACCCGCCGAGCTTTCACTGTCACGAAAATTTGGCCTTCTTCGATCTACGTCAAGAGTTCTGCTACGGGCAATGTGTACGAAGTTTATTATGCAGGTCGTATCGGCGCGGAAGTTGGTGACACGGTTACTGTCATTGTCAATAGCGATGATAAGTGGATTACTATCATCAACGAACGCACAGGTCAATCATCAGCAGTAACCAGCGTCAATCGAGTGTAAATATTTCATTCAGGGCGTAGTAGAAATTTGAAAAACCTTCTTATTTCCACTCGCCCTGAAGAATAAAAGCTGCCCAAGAATAAGGTTCGCGTTTCTCTTGCCACATCGATATTTGTGCCGCTCTCAGCGCTGCTGCGGGTGGCAATTTTTCTTGCAGCATTTTGTGATAAAATCGAGTCATTAGTTCAGCTGTAGAATCATCCCGCACACTCCACAAACTCACCATTACGCGACTAGCACCAGCATACATTAACCCTCTTGTCAAACCTACCAAACCCTCTCCTCTAATTTCTTTACCCAGTCCAGTTTGACAACCACTCAAAACGATTAATTCAGCTGGCAAATTCAAATTAAAAATGTCTGGTGTCATCAGTAAACCATTCTGAGGTTCACCTTGTCGATCGACCAAAGATAGGACAATTCCCGATAGTTCTGGATGCAGCGTGTTGAAAAAGCCGTGCGTGGCGAAGTGCAGAACGCGGTACTGGCTCAATTGCGGACTGGTAGCGGTTTCGCGAGAAGCATCAAAATCGAAAGCTTGGAAGCGATCGCTCTGAGGCACCAAAGCTAAAATTTGATTGGCTTCCCGTTCTGTTCCTGGCAACCGTCCGAATAGTGACACAGCAGCACCCTCATCTAAGCCTCTAGTCATCTGTCTGAGTTGGGATGAAGTAGTAGGTGCTGCTACCTGTGCATGACCTTTAACACGTGGGTCATCTTGAGAAAAAACCGGATCTGCCAGCACTGCGACAGCTTTCGGGGCAGGTAGACGCTGGGCTGTGTCGCGCCGGATCAGAGCTAGAGTAGATGCAGATGGCAAGTTAACGATTTCATGTTCCACCAATAAGGGCTTAACCTCATCAGTCGGATTTGCTTTAGGTAAAGACAAAGCACTGAAAGGGATGTATTGCAACGTCCCATCACCCACAATAATTAAACGTTTCTGTCCTAATTCTCCGGCAACTGGCCCCAAAACCATCTGGCTGAGAGCAGCTGTAGCTGCTGCTGCCTTTTTGGGTGTCGTTCTCATCATGCTGGGATTAATCAGAAAATTATAGACTTGGTTGGCTGCTGTCTCTATTTCAGCCTGTTTGGGCAGTACATAAGTGTTAATAGTCGTGGGTGTAATTGCCCATAAATAGCTGCGTTCTTCACCCAGCCAGTAGGTTAAGAGTATAGTGTTAGTATCTACTACCTGTTGCTGAATTTCTTTGAGGGTGAGGGGTTGAGGTTGTGTCAAAGCGGCATAGCGCGGATTTTTAGCACGGATCTGAGTTTCGACTTCTTGCAATTGCGTCTGGAGATCTGCAATTTCTTTTCTAATTGCTTCCTTTTGTTCTTCTGTGGGTTGACTTTTAAATAGTGCGAGTTGGTATTGAGTTCGTGCAGTAAGTTGCTGTTGCAATTGGCGTTCTTTATCCCGCAGTTCTGGATCTACACCTTGGCGGATATTTGCACGCCCCTCATTTAGAAGTTCGAGGAGAGTTCGGGCGCGGGCGCGTTCAGTTACTTCAAATGCTGCTTTATCGTAACCTGTGTTGGGGTTTTGCTGATGCAATGACATTAGGATGTCAATGTAGAGTCCATAAGCGCCCTGCACTGTAGCAAAGTAAGAGGCGCGGAGGTCTGGATTAGTAACTTTGATGCGTAGCGATTCAATAATCTCAATCGCTGCTTTGGTTTGAACTAAGGCTTGGTTAAGATTTTGGCGAGTAAATTCAACCTCACCAATGTCAATGAGTGTAGATAGTTCCCCACTACGATCGCCCACCATTTGCCATAAGGGCAGTGCTTGATTGTAGTAGTCCAACGCCCGTTGTTTTTCACCCAAGTTATTGTACACTCTCCCGATGTTGTGGATAGTATAGGCGGAGCTACTGGAATCTTTCACCTCATTACTCAGTTGCAACGCTTGCTTGAAGTAGTCAAGTGCCTTTTGTTCATCCTGTAAAAGGAGATAAATATTGCCGATGTTATTAAGGGTAATGGCTTCACCAGCACGATCTCCTACTGCACGTCTTAGGGTTAGAGCCTGGTTTAAGTAATTTAATGCCTTTTGCTTTTCCTGAGAACTTATGTAAACCGTGCCAATGTTACTAAGAATAGAGGCAACTCCAGCACGATTGCCCAACCCCTGCCACAGCGGTAGCGCTTGATTAAAGTAGTCGAGTGCCTTCTGTTTATCTCCTAGAGTGTTATAGACAATACCAATGCTATTGAGGGTAACGGCTTGTCCATCACGATCTGCTACGGCCTGTCTTAAAGTTAAAGCCTGGTTTAAATAGTCTAATGCCTTCTGCTTCTCACCTAAACCATTATAGATAACGCCAATGTTGTGGAGAGTAGTAGCTTCTCCAGCACGATCGCCTACTGCCCGACTCAGCGGCAGTGCTTGATTAAAGTAGTCAAGTGCTTTCTGATTATCCCCTAAAGCATTATAGACTTTGCCAATGCTATTGAGAGTAATGGCTTCACCAGCACGCTCGCCTATAGCCCGTCTTAAAGTTAAAGCCTGGTTTAAGTAGTCGAGTGCCTTCTGATTCTCACCCAAAAATTGGTAGACTAAGCCGATGTTATTGAGAGTTAAAGCTTCTCCAGATTGTTCCCTCACAATACGCCAGATTGGGAGTGCCTGCTCGTAGTAGTCTAGCGCTTTCGCTTTCTCACTCAAATCAGAGTAGATTTGGCCGATGTTGTTGAGAGTTAGAGCTTCTCCCTTGCGTTCTCCCACGACACGGAAAAGTGGAAGTGCTTGCTCATAGTAACTTAGTGCTTTGTGCTTCTCACCCAAATCGGAGTAGACTTGACCGATGGCTGTAAGCGTAATAGCTTCCCAAGTACGATCCCTTACCTTCTGCCACAATTGGAGGGACTCTTCATACTTCTGAAGAGCTTGACGCATAGCTTCTGGCGTTTTTTGTTGATGCAATAGCATAGCTTCTGCAAAAGCTTGTTGAGCAGCGCGATCGCTTTCTGACAAGCTTCCCCCCTGCTGTTGAGTCAGCTTTTCCGGTACAGACTGCGTTACCGAACTATCTCCAGACGAGGCTCCCACCATTGCCCCCGGTGACGACAAAGCGATCGCAACGCTCAATAAAACCATACTGGGACGACTAACCTGAGCCAATAAACCCCATCCCTGCCAGCGCTGTTTGATTCGCCAAGCCATGATGCTACCTCTGTTTTTCTGGGAAGAAAAGCCTTGATTTACAGTTATTTGCTTTATTATTCCCAAAAATGCTCCCCTCAGAACGGGGCTACTCAACCCTAAACGCGATCGCTCTTACCTGCTGGTACTCAATTTGATAGTAATAGAGGCTATCCGATAACCAAGTGGAAAATGCGATCGCCTAAATTCTCAGAATTTTACATATTTGATTAAACCTCTCCCGATAGTTAAGTGTAATGAACAAAGATATTTGAAAGATGCCCAGTTAAGTTTATTGACTTTTGACTGGGTATTTAGAAAACTTTTTGTTCGTTTTTCAGATGTAAAACTTAATCTGAACTGTCCCAATCTTATTTTTACACCGCCAACATTACCAATTAGATTCTGAGGTACAA
>NZ_JACJUP010000604.1:0-4054 GCF_014748295.1 Planktothrix sp. FACHB-1355
TTCCCCAATCACCAGCCAACGCCGGTCTAATATCCGTACCGAGAGGAGCGAGACTTACTACCCGTTGCAGCTCGTTCAAAATACAGCTAGTGTCGTTGCAATTTGCATAAAGCATAGGATGCCATTCCATCGTTCTGGGGAACTTATCCCAAGGTTGTACCCGCGAGTCATATCCCCCCTGACCGACAGCTTGGTTGCCCCCAGGGAAAAACACCGCCCCAGTCGGGATGCCGACGCGCTGCGCCGGTTGCATTGCTGCCGTCAAAAAATCGACAATACCTTGAGCGGCGTGGGCTACACTCAGCTGCCATAAATCCCATTGTAGGAAAGGTTGACGTTGCCCTGCTGGCAGTACGCTCTTTGTTTGGTCGGGATTGCGTCCCTGCCAAAGCGGTTCTTCTTCCTCTGGATAAATTTCGTCAACCTGGGCAACATCTTGGGCGCTAACGAATCCCTTAGTTAAAAATCGCCGCATCAGATCCAGCCCTTTGCGGTTGATTGCCCGTTGCAAGAATACTTGCTGGGCAGATTCACCATAAATCCACAAGTCTTGCACCTTGGTAACGACCGAAGCATCCCCCGTCCCTCTGGGATAGCGAACATAATCAAACAAAATTCCGTCCGGTTTGCGTTTGACGATCGCCTCAATCAACCTTTCATAGTCTTGTCGCGCTTGGGGGCTGTAGGGATCGACAAAAGCTTTACTGGCATCGCCTTTTGTTAGATCGGTGTCGATACCCGCATCGTTGGTTACATCCAAACTGGTTTGACCCCTGCCATTACGAGCTAAAACAGCTTGGCGATCGGGCCGAGTCGCGTAAGCATATCCGAAATTGATTGTAAATACCCAAGCATAAACTTTGAGCCCTCGCTTGCGCCCTTTCTCAATAATTTCCGCTAACAGATCTACCTTTTCCGCTCCGGGTACTTGTATTACAGAACTCCAAGATGTGGGATTATCGGCCTGGGGCAGTAGCACCAGACTATCGTAAAAGACTTCCACATAAACTTCGTTGTAACCTTTATTGACAAGGCGATCGAGCAGCATACCCACCGAACCTGGGCGGATATCGCAGGGATACAGGCGCAGCCAAATAGCTTGGTTGCGCGGCCAATTTTGGCTGCGGCATTCTTGCAATTGCCTTGCCTGTTTGGCTATCAGGGCTTGGTAGCGGTTCTGCGCTTCTCGATCGCCTTTAAGAGCCGCCAGCCGGAGGTTTTCTTTTTGTTGAATCAGATCTGCCGATAACTGGCAAGGCACCATTACTTGTGCATGAGTTGGTTTATTCCAGATGCACTGACTCACCAGACCACCAGTTAACACACTGACTAAAAGGCTGCGATAGAAACGACTGGCATCTCGCTTAACAGCTATGAGAGCTTTCAACATGGCATCAACCAGAAAGAAAAAAAACAAACGATACTGACAAATAATTAGCCCCTAAGGACTGGTTGCTGCACCACTGCTTGCCACTAGGCATCAAGAGCCGCTGGGCTATAGGTCAACAAAGTTACCTTCACAAAAGTTTAGGTCATACTTGCTTGACTGGGAAGCCCATCGGTGTTCGCGTAACTACCAACTCTTATAAAAAGATTTGTTAATAATGGAAATAATAACTGTACTCCTATTTCATCTATATCAACCAGAGGGGTTTTTGTGGCTCTATATGCTGAACTGCACCGCCACCTCGGCGGTTCTGTTGTACCTCGTATTCTTTGGCGCTACTTCCAACGCAGCGACGCCAATTTGGCCGATCGCTTCCCTGAGTATGCCTCGTTTGAGGATTTTTATACAAAACCGCGCAATACGCTCGATGAGTATTTGGAGCTGCATACTTTAGTAGAAGGCGTTCAAACTACTCAGACACTACCCTATTTTATTTCCCGACTGATTCGGGGTGCGTATATTTTTGAGAATCTTGCCTATTTGGAGATCCGTTACACTCCCTATCTGCGGACATCTCCCCAACTCAGTCAGTCGGAACGAATTGACCAAATGGCTGAAATTGTTGAGATTGTCGGGAAAGCTACCCAGACGAAAGAATATCCAATTATTACCAGCCAAATTCTCTGTATGCACTCCCGCCTTCCCTATGAGGTGAACCGGGCGATCGTCGAGCTGGCTGCACAGAGCAAAGGGTATGTTTGTGCTGTAGACTTGGCTGGAGGGGATGCCCATTATGCAGAGCGGCTGGATGAATTTGTAGAACTGTACGCCTTGGCGCGATCGCTCGACCTCAAGACCACAGGCCACGTCTACGAAACTCAATCTGGTTGCTATCCAGAACTTATCCCCTATCTGATGCGGATCGGACACGGCATTCAGATCCCTTTACAGTATCCCGAATTGCTAAGTGAATTAGCTGCTAACGGTCAGTGTCTGGAAGTTTGTCCGACCACATACCTCAAAACCGGTACGCTCGAAGATATCCGCCAACTCAAGTTAGTATTCGATCGCTGTTTTGACGCTGGTGTGGATATCGCCATCTGCACGGATAACGCTGGTTTGCATAACGTGCGTCTGCCATTCGAGTACGAAAACTTGCTGACTTACGACATCATCGGTTTTGAAGAATTGCAGGCTTGTCAAGATGCCGCTTTTCGCCATGCTTTTGCTTGGCCTTACCAACAAAGACCGGCTTCGTTATTAAACGGACTGTTTCAAGCCTCAATTAACGATACGGGTAATGGCTCGCTGGGTCGCGAATTCGCCGAAATCGCCGACTAGAGCGTGCCAATTCACACAAATCGCTAGTTATTAAACTCGCGGGATTTTTCTGGCTGTAGGGTGCGTCAGATCTGATAATTTTGCCGATAATCATTAAATTTTATCGCTCTGACGCACCCTACTCAATTTAAGTTTTTTATCGATCAGACTCCTTGTCTCAGAGCATTTTCCACCTGGGTTAATTCTTGTTCCAAACGCTGCTTCAACTTCTCAGGAAGAGGACGATTTGGATAAGAACTGTAATGTCCGGCTATATTGTTCAATGCTGTTCGCATTGTAGTGAAAGAGCGGAGAGCGGTGAGAGAACTATCGCGCCGATAACGAGCCGCAAAGTCATTGATTCTTTGACGTGCTTCTGCCTGAACCGCCGCTTTCTCTGGTGAATCATCTGGCAATTCAATCGCAGTTCTCAAAGTTTGCACCAGAGCCAAGGTATCTTGACGATAATCCCCAGTTATGCCTGTGGGGGTGGCACAGCCGATCAAGCCGATCGTCACAACCAAAACTAGGGCAAGCAGACGGGTCAAATAGCGCTTCATAAGCAGTTAGGTAAATTTTCCACAGCAGAGACAAATCCATGCTCCATCGTATCCTGGATCGGTACTGCGGGGATCATCCTAAAGTTACTCAATGCTTGGGTAAATCCGGATCTTCTTGCATATGAGTTTTGTATTTACGGAGTCCGTAAAGCCTTGAGCTCTCTTTTGAAGAGTCGCACTTGACCGTCTTGGAATCAACCAAAGCGTCCGCTGACGTACTCGCGGGTAGATTCTTCTTTCGGACTTTGGAAAATCACCTCGGTGCGATCGAACTCCACCATATAACCCATGCGTCCGCCTTTTTCGGTAGGCTGGACATTGAAGAACGCGGTCATATCGGACACCCGCGAAGCCTGCTGCATATTGTGGGTAACGATGATGATGGTGTATTGCTCTTTGAGTTCGTGCAGCAAGTCTTCGATCCGCAGGGTAGAAATCGGGTCTAGAGCAGAACAGGGTTCATCCATCAAAATAACATCGGGTTGCACTGCGATCGCCCGCGCAATACACAAACGCTGCTGCTGTCCGCCAGACAGAGATAAACCGCTTTGTTTGAGCTTGTCTTTCACTTCATCCCACAGAGCCGCACCTCGGAGCGATCGTTCTACCAACTCATCCATATCGCCCCTGTAGCCATTGATCCTCGCACCAAAAGCCACATTCTCGTAAATTGATTTCGAGAAAGGGTTGGGTTTTTGAAATACCATCCCTATACGACGACGTACTTCCTCTATTCTTTGCGCGAATTGCCGATCGTAGAGATTTTCTCCTTGAAACTTAATTTCTC
>NZ_JACJUP010000605.1:0-4046 GCF_014748295.1 Planktothrix sp. FACHB-1355
CGACGACTCCGGTGAAGTTTTGCATCCCCAAAATGCTTGGACTGTATCGTCGCCGATGAGTTTGGAAGTGCTGTGCAAGCAAGATTTTCTGGAACTGGTGAACAGTCTGGAAGCTGAGTTCGAGCGGGAATTTGTCGCACAGCAAGTAGAATTGGATCGCGATCGCGTCTTGCTAGTAGGGGTAATGACCGATCGCATGACCCAGGAAGAATTCCAAAACACGCTCAACGAATTAGCGCGTTTGGTGGATACCGCCGGCGGAGAAGTATTGCAGACCGTATCCCAAAAACGTCCCCGCCTGCATCCTCAAACAGTTGTCGGTGAAGGAAAAGTGCAAGAAATCGCCCTCACCGCCCAAACATTGGGAGCAAATTTAATCGTATTCGATCGCGACCTTTCACCCGCACAAATTCGCAACCTGGAAACTCAAATCGGGATTCGGGTAGTCGATCGCACTGAAGTAATTCTAGACATCTTTGCCCAACGCGCTCAATCCGGTGCGGGGAAACTGCAAGTCGAACTAGCCCAGTTAGAATATATGCTACCGCGACTGACTGGGAGAGGTCAGGCAATGTCTCGGTTAGGCGGCGGTATCGGTACGAGGGGGCCGGGAGAAACTAAACTGGAAACAGAACGCCGTGCCATTGGGCGGCGTATCGCCAGATTGCAGCAAGAAGTCAACCAACTGCAAGCACATCGATCGCGACTCAGACAAAATCGCCAGCACAAAGAAGTACCATCGATCGCTTTAGTTGGATATACCAACGCCGGCAAATCTACATTATTAAATGTATTGACAAATGCCGAAGTTTATACAGCCGACCAACTATTCGCTACCCTCGACCCCACCACGCGACGCTTGATCGTTCCCAGCAGTAGCGACGAACCCCTACCAATAGTCGTCACCGACACAGTAGGATTCATCCACGAATTGCCTCCCGCATTGATGGATGCTTTCCGCGCCACCTTAGAAGAAGTCACGGAAGCTGACGCCTTGCTTCATGTGGTGGATCTTTCCCATCCCGCATGGCAAAGTCAAATTCGATCGGTTATGGCAATTTTATCGGATATGCCGGTAACTCCCGGCCCCGCTTTGATTGCATTTAATAAGATCGATCGAGTCGATAGCGAGACACTGGCGCTGGCGCAAGAAGAGTATCCCCAAGCGGTGTTTATTTCAGCGTGCGATCGTTTAGGTTTGGAAACGTTGCGACAAAGAATGGCTCAACTTGTTGAATACGCCATTTCCCGTTAATTGAAGGAGATAGGAAAAACGCAAAAGGGAAAGGAAATCAAAAATTCCTCTCCCTTTTTTTGATGAGGCTTTTAGTGAAAGCCTTTTGATAGAAAACCTTTCACCTTTACCATTACGACTAACCTAAAACGAAATCCGTAGATGCGATCGCACTAGCTTGAATACCAGTCAGAGAAGCCAAGACTTCTTTGGTACTGGTAATCTGAATCAAAGCCGCACCGTTGCTTTGGGTAATGGTAAGCTGCTGAAAAGTCAGACCGTTGCTTAAAACCATCAAATCTTCACCTTTTTTGAAGTCTTGGATGGTGTCAGTACCAATACCATATGTTAAAACAAAACGATCCTTCCCATCCTCACCGATCAAAAGATCGTTGCCGATATCGCCGCTGAGCAAGTCATCCCCAGACCCCCCAATCAGAGTATCGTTTTGTTTGCCTCCATAGACACTATCGTTGCCCAAATCCCCGTAAAGAATGTCCTGACCGTCATTCCCATAAACCCAATCATTACCCTTACCGCCGCGCACTAAATCGTCGCCCCGATCGCCGTAAAGGACATCCTGGCCTTCATTACCGAAAACCTGGTCATTACCCTTACCGCCGCGCACGGTATCGTCGCCCTGATCGCCGTAAAGAACATCTTGGCCTTCATTGCCAAAAACCAAGTCGTTATCCTTACCGCCGCGCACTGTATCGTCGCCTACGTCACCGTAACATACATCATCCTCTTGATTGCCAAAAACTTGGTCGTTATCCCTACCGCCGCGCACCGTATCTTTGCCCCTACCACCAGAGAGCATATCTTGACCCTGGTTGCCGTTGATCTCATCATCAGAGGAGAGACCGTATATGGAGTCGTTACCTCGATCGCCCTTTAGGTTGTTAAAACCGGTATCCCCATAAATTACGTCATCGCCAGTAGTTTCCAGACGGAAATTGGATGAGCTATTCAGGGATTGAGCGATATTCTTTTCCTGGAGGCGAATTAATTCAGGCTGACCGGAAGCGCCCAGAGCAAATATCATCGGTTCGCCCTTAGATAACCCAGCAATATCGGCAAACGTGCCAGAGATTTCTTGAATATTGCCATCAGGGGTAAACTCTGTGTCCATACGCAGGACTGCCGGTACACCCATTTCCTCACCTTCTGCGGCCTGAGTTTCGCCTCCCTCGGCACTCTGATGACCTTGTGCAGCTTGCATTCCGCCACTCTCTTCGCCGTGACCTTCGCCTCCAACCAGAGTAAATATTTTGATTGCCTCGTGACCGTGAGGTACGCCACCCACCGCCATTGTGGTGATATTGGCATGATAGGTTTGTACGTTCTCTCCATTCGGAGCATCTGGTCGCTGGAGTACGTAGCCGGATGTCACCTTAATATCACCATTGTAATCGCCGTAAGGCTGGAAAGTTTCGGTGAGAAGTTTTGTTGCTGCTGCGGTTTGTTGGCCATCTAGGCTACCCATTTTATTGATGGCCAGACCGCTGTAAATTTCTACTAACCCTCGTCCGCCCTTACCTTGGCTAACAATAATGTCGTCAAAGTTATTTCCATCGACATCGCCAACTGCTAGGTTGATTGTGCCACCGAACTTTGTTTCGGAGCTAAATGGGTTAATCCGATTCATCAGATGGTAATCCAGACCGCTGTAAATTTCGATTACCGGATTGCCATCCCCAGCAGCGCCCACGATGATATCGGCGTGACCGTCGCCATCGATATCGCCTGTTGCGATGGATGTCTTTGTATTAGCCCCAATAGCCCCGTTTTGGAAAGGAGTTAACTTACCGAGAAGTAGTTCTGAATCATCACCGTTAAATTTCTGAATGCCTTTCTCTTGCTGTTCGATCAGCTTTTTGCCATCAAATACTTTCACGGTAAACTTAGTCTCACCGCCAACTAAACTAGACTGTACGGTGATGACATCTGTGACGTTATCTGTGACGTTTTGATTGCCAGTTTCTTGTTTGAAATGGACATCGCCAATGGCGAGTTCAACTCCTCCTTTGAAAGTGTCCCCGTAGGGCATCAAATCAATACTTTGAAGCGGATCGTTTGCCCGATGCAGCTTTACTTGTCCAGTAGAGTTACCGTCAGCTGCTAAACCTAACCAGGTGTCTTTGGTATTCAGAACTACCCGCACAGGTGCCATCATCCCCGCATCTTCATGGAAGAGGATGTGACAGTGATTTACGTAAGTGCCGGGGAAGTCCTCGAACTTCATCAGTATTTTGACTTCGGATGTCTCGCCATTAAATGCTGGTGTACCGTAGGGGTTTTCTGGAGTGGGTGGACTGTTGGGATCGTAGGTGGGAGGTATGAGAACTGTATCGCTCAAGACGCCATCGAGGTAAGCATTCTTGATTTCACTGACAGGGATACCGTTGATTTCGAGAACTGTAAAGTCATTTTGGTGAATGTGGAAGGGATGCCATTCCCGTAATGGAAGGTCTAAACCTTTCTCTTTAAGATACGAATCGCTTAAGCCAGATATATTTTCGATCGTCCATACTTCCGTTGAGTCTACCATTGGCATGGCGAGCGGAACCTGGCTATCGGCAAATGTGGTGGCAAAAAACTCCCCGTTTATGCCATAAGTTCCCTCGAATGTCTCTACTTCCGTATCCTTGAGAACAGGTGGTATATTACCTTGTGAGATTAAATAGTCGAGCGCCCCACCGGCGTTAGCTGACCAGGTAAATGTACGGGGGCGATCGAACTCACCATTTCGCGCTGCTGCAACCCGTTCGTCAATTTCCTGCGCTTGCTCTTCTAAAGTGTCATATATTTC
>NZ_JACJUP010000606.1:0-4044 GCF_014748295.1 Planktothrix sp. FACHB-1355
GTTCTAGCTTGTTCGTGCCAAAAGCGCAAGAGTGAAAAAAAATCTTGGGCAATATCCGGGTATTCAAATAGCCGATTGACTTCATTAAGCGCTAACACTAACGGAGCATTAATTTGTCCTAACAAATATCCTTCCAAATAAATGGTGCAGCTGACTTTGCTACCCATACCTTCGTCCCAGTACTCATCCAGGCTGGGTGCTAGTTTTAACTGCCGTGCCAGGTTACTGCACATCCAGCGCAAGAATTTGTCGGAACTCTCAAAAATCGCGGTTTCAGCCTGCTGAAAATCGATTGTGGCTGTACAGTAGCCTAAAGTGGCAGCTTGGTTAAGCAGGCGCAGCATTAGGGAACTTTTCCCCATTTTTCTAGGCGCTCGAATGCGGATTAAACTACCAGGCTTGGATATTTCTGTATAGACGAGAGCTTCAGTGGGAGGCCGCTCAATATAAAATCTCGAATTAAGCGATATGGGGCTACCGGGAAGCTCAAGGTTTTCCGCCGTCAGGAAGTTGTTTTCTCGATCGCGACTACATATCATAAGCCTAGCCTGGTAAATTTACTTTCAATCTATATTAATCTCTATCTTAAGATATATTCTATTTATATAGAAAGTCTGTATGGCAGTGCAGCCAGACAGAAAAGTTTTGCTTTGGAAAAAAATGGTGTTTGTCGTAGAAGATCGACTAAAGTACCCACTTCGATCGCAACACTCTATGTTTGGGTCGATCGCATCTTGTCAATCGCTCGATTTTAATTGTATTTATTGACAATTATTCACAATAATTTAATTCACATAAAAATTATTCTGAGACACAAATGGCTTTTTTACTCCAGACATTCGTACCGCAGAGTCAAACCAGAAGCTCGCAGATTTGTAGCCCGATCGGAAGAAAAAGTATTATTTGATACAGAAATATTTTTTAAATGGAATGGAAAATCTTAGCACTTGCAGGGGTAAATAGCATTCTTTTGAGATGTTAATAGGGAATTTAATCCCAAGTTGAGTAATCTACTGCGTTTGTGCCGTATTGTATTTACACTAACTTCAAATTCATTGGTAAGCGGCAATTCGGACTAAACGGTTGGTTGTGTTTCGTTCAATCAAAGATAGTACAGAGATCGTGTCTAAACTCATGCTCAAAAAGAAGAGATCGAGAACTAAAACAAGGAAATTTTTTTCCAATTGGCAATTTCACCTTTCCGGAAATGCCAAAATGTTCAAACAGTTGCAAATAGCCATCAAGCGACTGTCTCCCAGTTGGCAAGCCTGCATTCCCCTGGCAACTTTGGTCGTGCTGACATGGGGTTACGTAGCCGTAGCCCAAGATGCTCCCGCCGCATCTGGGCCAACAACAGCCGAATTGAAGGTGGCTTTAGATACTCTATGGGTTGCGATCGCCGCTTTTTTAGTGTTTTTTATGAACGCCGGTTTCTGTATGTTAGAAACAGGCTTCTGCCGCGAGAAAAACGCCGTCAATGTATTAGCTAAAAACCTGATTGTCTTTGCCCTTTCTACCATTGCGTTCTGGGCAATTGGTTTTGGTCTGATGTTTAGCAATGGCAATGGTTTCATCGGCATCAGCGGTGGCTTTTTCCTCAGCGGAGCAGATAACAGTCCCGCCACAGGAGATGCTTATCAAGGTATCTTCAGCTCGCTCAACTGGACTGGCGTACCCCTTTCTGCCAAATTTTTGTTCCAGTTAGTATTTGCCGGCACAGCAGCAACGATCGTTTCTGGAGCCGTTGCTGAAAGAATTAAGTTCGTTGACTTCTTAATCTTCAGCGTCTTACTTGTGGGTATTGCCTACCCCATTACCGGACACTGGATTTGGGGCGGTGGCTGGCTGGCAAAAATGGGTTTCTACGACTTTGCCGGTTCAACCGTAGTTCACTCGGTTGGTGGCTGGGCAGCGCTCATGGGAGCTGCTTTTTTAGGCCCACGGCTGGGTAAATATCAAGATGGGCAAAGCTATGCTATGCCCGGTCATAACATGAGTATCGCCACTTTAGGTTGCTTAATATTGTGGTTGGGCTGGTTTGGCTTCAACCCCGGATCGACAATGGCTGCTGATGCTAATGCCATTACTCATATTGCGCTCACAACTAACATGGCCGGTGCTGTTGGTGGAGTTGTCGCCACAACTGTCGCTTGGCTGTACCTGGGCAAGCCAGACCTTTCCATGATTATCAACGGCATTTTGGCTGGTTTAGTTGCGATTACAGCATCTTGCGCTTACGTTAACGTTGGCAGCGCTTTCATCATTGGTTTAGTAGCCGGAGTAATCGTAGTTTTCTCAGTCACGTTCTTCGACAGAATTAAAATTGATGACCCTGTGGGCGCTACCTCAGTTCACCTCGTTTGCGGTGTGTGGGGAACCCTAGCTGTTGGTTTGTTTAGCGTTGGCCCTGACGTTTACTCTTGGTACACGAGTGGCCCTGCCAAAGGTTTACTCCTGGGTGGCGGCTTGACGCAGGTGATTCCTCAAGTAGTTGGCATTCTCTCTGTGGGAGGTATAACAGTTCTGGTCAGCACGATCTTCTGGTTGGCGCTGAAGTCCACCCTTGGTATCCGAGTAACTCCAGAAGAAGAAGTCGTCGGCTTGGATATTGGCGAACACGGTATGGAAGCTTACAGCGGTTTTCTCAAAGAAGCACGCGGTAGTAATATACAAGCTGCTGGCGATCGCGGTATCTCTAAGCCCGGTAACTTCACCACTGGTTTCTAGTTCGAGCTTAAAGTTAATTTGCAGCTTATATTGTCGCAAATTTGACTGAAGCTACTCTGTCCTGAGTTCTAAAGTTTATTTGAGATGAACTTAGGGCAGATATTTTTTTAGGCTGCAACTAATTTTCAGTTACAGCAACTCTCAATTTCCAAACGCTTGGAATCTAAGCTTTACAGACAAAGATCTGGTGATTTTTACCCGCTCAATTCGCTCCCTCACATTACATATTTTAGGGTAAAAATCTGTATAACACAATACAGAAAGCTGATACTTAAAGTTCGTTCAATTGAATTCATTTCTGCCAACTCTTCGATATTGAAGGGAACAAACAAGTGTTAAAAAAGTTTCTCATTGCTTGCTTAATCTCGGTGTGTCTATTTTTTGGGTTAATGGTGGAAAACACATTTGCCCAGGACGCATCACCTTTAGCAAGTCCTTCTCCTACGCTATCTAGTCCGGAAGCATCGCCAGCGCCTACGGGTTCGCCGGAAGCATCACCATCGCCTACGGGTTCGCCAGAAGCGTCACCATCGCCCACGGGTTCGCCGGAAGCATCACCATCGCCTACGGTTTCCCCCACAGATGCTGCCAGCCCAAGTCCTACAAGTGAAATATCTCCATCCCCAACAGCTTCACCAGCAGAAGTAGCTCCATTACCTGTCGTCCCCACACCGGATGCTTCCAGCCAAGAAGCTTCTGGTGCTGCTACTGCACAGCCTGCGATCGATTTTGGTGACACAGCCTGGATGTTGATTTCCACCGGTCTCGTGTTGTTAATGACGCCCGGATTGGCATTTTTCTATGGAGGATTGGTGCGATCGCGCAACGTCCTCAACACCATGATGATGAGCTTGATCCTCATGGCAGTTGTCGGCGTTACCTGGGCGCTGTGGGGCTACAGTCTCGCCTTTGCACCAAATACCATCAACCCAGGACAAGATCCTGCTTTTACTGCCAATCCGTTCATCGGTAGCTTGAAATGGGCATTTTTAAGCGGCGTTGAGTTCGACAAACCAAGCGCGATCGGCTATGCCAGCACGATTCCGCATCAACTTTTCATGCTTTACAACATGATGTTCGCCATCATCACACCCGCCTTGATTTCGGGTGCGATCGTTGAGCGGATGAGTTTCAAAGCATATTTCTGGTTTATATTGCTTTGGTCTACCTTTATCTACTCTCCCCTAGCTCACTGGGTTTGGGGTAAAGGTGGCTGGCTCCTAGACTTGGGAGCATTAGACTTTGCCGGCGGTACAGTTGTACACATCAGTTCCGGTGTTTCCGCTTTGGTCGCAGTCTACATTCTTGGCCCCCGCA
>NZ_JACJUP010000607.1:0-4119 GCF_014748295.1 Planktothrix sp. FACHB-1355
TGCGGGTTTTACAGTTTGTTGTCAAAAAAAATAGGTCTGAAATTCTCAAGTAGACCTACTTAATGAAAACAATGAATTTATTACCATTATTTTAAACCCAACACCTAAAAACTCAACTAAAAAGAGCAGAGTTTTTAATTTTATTGATATTAGTGGTGATGTTGCAACAGCATCGAAGAGTAAAATCATAAACGACCTTATTATCAGCGAGGTCGTCGAGCCTACATCCTTATTTTGTCTACCTTCTAGCTATAGTTGTCGCCCCTTCAGGCAAAAAGATAGAATTATTTGCTACCAATGTTTTGGTATATCCTCTGATGATAGTAATAGAAGAGCGATAGTTGCATATCCCCTGTCTAAATATAAACTACGTGGAATTAAATTTTTAAGCTTGGTTATTTTTGTTAATTTCGCTTTCCTCTTTTGGTGTTTGCATTATATAAAGTAAATTCAGTTCGTTATTGGTTTCATCGAGTAATGCTTTTAGCCATGCTTGCCTGTACTCAAGATCATTCCTGTGTTTTTCAATTTCTTCTGTTGTACTGGAACCCAGAAATAGCTCATAACTGGTAGGCATTTGGGATAAACTATGAAGGTGATCGAGAAAGTCTAATATTGTTC
Organism: Planktothrix sp. FACHB-1355; assembly: GCF_014748295.1. Taxonomy (NCBI): domain Bacteria; kingdom Bacillati; phylum Cyanobacteriota; class Cyanophyceae; order Oscillatoriales; family Microcoleaceae; genus Planktothrix; species Planktothrix sp. FACHB-1355. Next base: position 622 of record NZ_JACJUP010000607.1, read on the forward strand.
CAGTAGCCTCGCTAACCTGCTGATTATCCTCACGGGTTGTTATTTCGGCAGAAACGGCAATTTGAGCGTTTGAAGTAAATTCTTCAAATGCAAGTATTTGGGTTAGTTTATGTTCTAAATCTTCCTTGGCCTTGGCCTGCTTTTCTGATTGCTGTTTAGCTTCGCTAATTTTTAGATCGAGAAGTTGAACCATCTGGTTGAAGCTCATTGCCAGATGCCCAAATTCTTTTGATGAATCAACAGTCGCTCGAACAGTTAAATCACCACGACTTACTGCATTAAAGTGACTCTGAAGATTATTTATAATAATCTTCATCCGATCTGTAGTAATTCGCTCTAGCGCCAAAGTTATTCCTCCCACAGTAAACCCTGTGAGTAAGCCTGCTAAAGCTGTCTTTTCCAGTCGAGATTGTGTCATCTTAGCTGGCTCGGCGATAATATGGACAGAAACTTGGATCGCAGCAACGACTGCCAATGATGAAATAATTCCAGCTGTAGTTGCTGTAATTACTTGTTGGGTTTTGAGACAAACATTTTCAAAAGTAGTTAGTAATGGTTGATTGCTTCTAGATACAGGCTGAACCTTTTGCGTTTCAAACGCAGTTGCATTGGGTAAATGCGGTGAAATATGAGATGATTCCCCATGCTCTTGGGATTTTTGCATATAAGATTTGGATGAAAGTAAGACCAATATCACACGACTTTACTAAAGGACTAGAAGAATTTATACCTAACCTCTTAGGTACAACCCCAACTCTCGCATTATGTTGATGTATGAAACTATAATTTGATTCTACTGCTAGCCACGTAGATATCAGCCAATCCAAAACCTGGCTTTCCTTTATTCCTCCGCTCCACTTGTCCCATTCAGAGCGAACCCGGTTCTATCCCAATTCGCCGCTCTGATGATGCGAAGGTCTAACTGTAGCGCTAGACCAGAGGACAGCAAAGAGCGATCGCCTGTTATAATCCACAATGCTGCAAACCTCTGTGCTTGGATGCCAACAGCCAAGCGGCAAAAACTAAGGAGGCTGCACAATTGTTGCCCAAAAAGGTCGTTTTACCTCATAATTTGACAAACACAGTCGCAAAAAGAAGCCTGTGAAATATTTTTTTCTTTCTGATGGATGGACATTTGGCAGAGTCTGGGCGTCCGATGGCGTGTGGAATGAAACCGCTTGGCGACGCCGACCCAATATTGAGCGTATGAATATTTGCTTAGTGGAAAACAACGAGAAGTTATGGCTGTATCGGGTCGAAGACGCCATCTTAACCGTGGAAGTCAAACCGTTGGAGACTGCCGAAGTTGACCCAGCGGCTAAAACGATCGGTCAAGTAGTGCTAAAGCGCCTCATCAGTGCCGAGCAAGTGCTGGAGCGACTGGCAGCGGGCCAGACCATGTGCTACCTGACTAACATCCAATCTGTAGTTTTGTAAAGTTACCTCACAAACTGCAACTGGGCAAAACGCAACCGGTTATATAAACGTATGGCTGCTTTGAAGAAGCCACTGTAACCCGCTTGCAATGGACAGCGACAAGGTTTACACTTCTTTAACAACGACTCACAAACAAATCTCCTGCTGGAGCGTTGCCCAGTTGTGAGACGAAGACAGTGGAGGGGCGATCCGCACCCGGACTGATAGCGGCCACTGGCTGCTCTTGGGAGTGGCGTGTGCTGAATGCGTTCCCTTTAACTGGTTTCGGTAGTAGGTCAATCCAAATTTCAATAATTTGAGTAGGAATTTTCCTCTAGGGCGCGTATCCACGCTTTATGAAAATTCCCATCACAAAAATGATTGTCTGCTTTATAAAAGTTCGCTCAACTAAGATCACTCACTGAGGAGGAGCGTAGTCAATGGGACTACCCTGGTATCGAGTACACACAGTCGTCCTGAACGATCCGGGTCGATTGATAGCTGTACACCTAATGCACACCGCCCTTGTGGCAGGGTGGGCTGGTTCTATGGCCTTGTACGAACTAGCTATTTTCGATCCTAGCGATCCAGTCCTGAACCCGATGTGGCGTCAGGGGATGTTCGTGATGCCATTCATGGCACGCTTGGGCGTCACGCAATCCTGGGGTGGTTGGAGCTTGACTGGCGAAGCGGCAAGCAATCCTGGCATTTGGAGCTTTGAAGGTGTTGCCGCCGCTCACATTGTCCTTTCCGGTCTGCTGTTCCTAGCTGCTGTTTGGCACTGGGTTTACTGGGATTTGGAACTCTTCAGAGACCCCCGCACTGGCGAACCGGCCCTGGACTTGCCAAAAATGTTTGGCATTCACTTGTTCTTATCCGGTCTGCTCTGCTTTGGCTTCGGTGCTTTTCACCTGTCGGGACTTTTTGGCCCAGGTATGTGGGTTTCCGACCCATACGGTTTAACCGGCCACGTCCAGCCGGTAGCACCGGAATGGGGACCGGCAGGGTTTAACCCCTTCAACCCAGGTGGCATCGTGGCTCACCACATTGCTGCGGGTGTTGTGGGCATCATCGCCGGTTTGTTCCACCTGACAGTCCGTCCGCCGGAGCGCCTGTATAGAGGGCTGCGGATGGGGAACATCGAAACCGTACTTTCCAGCAGTATTGCAGCTGTATTCTTTGCTGCTTTTGTCGTCGCCGGTACGATGTGGTACGGTACCGCTGCTACACCGATCGAACTGTTTGGCCCGACCCGCTATCAGTGGGATCAAGGCTACTTCAAGCAAGAGATCCAGCGGCGCGTCCAAGCCAGTTTGGCACAAGGAGCGACCCTCTCGGACGCTTACTCGGCTATTCCTGAAAAGCTGGCTTTCTACGATTACGTAGGTAACAGCCCCGCTAAAGGCGGTCTGTTCCGCGTTGGCCCAATGGACAAGGGCGATGGCATTGCCCAAGCTTGGTTGGGTCACCCAGTTTTCAAAGATGCGGAAGGGCGCGAACTGACGATACGCCGTATGCCCAACTTCTTTGAAACCTTCCCGGTTGTCTTGACTGACAGCGATGGCATAGTTCGTGCTGACATCCCATTCCGTCGCGCTGAATCTAGATACAGCTTCGAGCAAGTAGGGGTTACGGTCAGCCTCTACGGTGGCGAACTGGACGGTCAAACGTTTAGCGACGCACCTACTGTGAAGAAATTTGCTCGTAAGGCTCAGCTGGGTGAGCCGTTTGAGTTCGATCGCGAAACGCTCAACTCTGACGGGGTATTCCGCACCAGCACCCGTGGTTGGTTCACCTTCGGTCATGCCGTATTTGCTCTGCTGTTCTTCTTCGGTCACATCTGGCACGGATCTCGTACTCTGTTCCGAGATGTGTTTGCCGGTGTAGACCCAGAACTCTCTGAAGAGCAAGTCGAATGGGGCTTCTTCCAGAAAGTGGGTGATAAGACTACCCGCAAGCAAGAAGCTGTATAACCCAGCTAAGAATAAGGGCGAGATAAAGTCAAAAGTCAAAAGGCAAAAGGCAAAAAAGTAATATTTACTTTTTACTTTTACTTTTTACTTTTGGCTTTCACAGTCCCGA
>NZ_JACJUP010000608.1:0-4116 GCF_014748295.1 Planktothrix sp. FACHB-1355
AATCAGAAGTGGAAACCAGGGACTTGACGGCGATTAAAATCGCCAGGTGCGTTTCATCCCCATGTCTAAAGCCAGGGGCTTTCACGCACGGTTTTCGGTAATTTAAAGTGCGATCGTTGTTTTGAATAATCTCCCAATCAAACTTAGTTTTAAGTGGAATCTTAATACGTTCGTGTCTAACACCCTAAGATTGATATTGCGCTAGTGCAATCCCCTGTTGTGCCAGGGATAAAGTCAATCTTTTGACGTAAGGATGATTTCGACTTGGGATAGAGCCAGGGGTGAGAATTTACTGGTTATTCTAGCTTTACAGGATAAAAAATAAATCCTGCTTAATTAATAGAACAAATAAATCGCTGTTTAAATCTGCTTTTTAGGCAGTGCAGTAGATTTCTCCATTTGTTTATTCCGCAAGGGAGTTGTATCAAAAGCCATGACAGACCACAACAATCGCACCACCTCTGAGCGTGAATTTTATCAAGATCCCAAAGGAAACACTGATAGCAGAGTAACGCAAAACACGGAAACAGTTCACGGTACAACACCAGATGAGTATCGCGACGGTTACACTCACGGTCGCATGGCCGAACGTCGCCACCAACAAGGTTACCAAACTACTCGCGATAATAATAATGCAGCTCGCGGCTTGCTACTGGGGATTATCCTCACTTCTCTTGTCGGTCTCGGTGCTGCTGGATTATACTTCTTCAACCAGCGGAATAATGAGCCCGTACCTGCACCTGCGATCGTTCCCGTACCGGCACCTAGAGCAAATCAATCACCCAGTCCGGCTCCAGATAGAACGATAATACAGCGCGAAACAACTATAGATAGATCTCCAGTAGTAGTTCCGGTTCCCCAAAGACAAACGCCGGCTTCTCCATCACCGCAACCGAACATTACTATTCAACAATCACCATCTTCTCCAGCACCAGCTCCACAAACTAACATTAACGTTCCACCAAGTTCTGGACAACAAAATCAAAGTTCGGGCAGTGAAAGTAGATCCCAAAGCTCAACAGGCACTTCTACGGGAACTAGACAGTTGCCTTCTGTACAGACAGCACCGGATCGATCGCAAAACCAAAATGATGACGCTGCAACTTCAGGTTCTTTAGGTAACAGTGGCACCACATCCGGTAGCGGTTCTACCACCGGCGGTACTACAGGTAATGGTACATCCGGTAGCGGTTCCCTCGGCGGTACTACAGGTAATGGTACATCCGGGAGCGGTTCTACTGGTGGTGCGACAGGTAGCGGCACATCCGGGAGCGGTTCTACTGGTGGTGCGACAGGTAGCGGCACATCCGGGAGCGGTGCTGGCGCAGGTAGCGCGGGCGGTTCAGGCCAATAAAAGCCAAATTTTGCATCCTTTTTTCTAATAGCTTCTTGATAGTCGCTCAATCTTTTGCCTCCTAAGATCAAGGGAGGCTTTTTTTCTGTACGATCGCTTCAAAATTAATCAGAGTAATGAACTATTTCAAAAATTAAAACTCTATAAACTTTTGTAAATAACTATCGCACCGCTGGGAAACAAATGCTAACTTAAAAACTAAGGCACGAATCAATAAAGTCTTCAAACAAAACACTTGGATTCGAGCTAGTGCCTCCCGCTCCAATCCAAACGCAACGTCTGACCGATGTGAGATTCATCCAAGAAAAGTGGCATTGCGTTCAGCCCGGATTAATGTTTGATATTAGAACGCAAAGCAGATATCACTATCTTAATCGGCTGTGTGAATACACGGAGGTGATGCAAAAGTCCGGTTACGGTCGGTTGCGGTTCAAGTCCACCTTATTGTAGTTAAGTTCCTTCTTTTTGGAAACACCTGGTTGTAATTCGTTCCAATTAAATCGACAGATCTTAACCCGCCGCAAGCTACTAAATGTTTATCCAAGTAGCTGGGCGGGTTTAAAAATGCTTGCTAAGACACGGGCTCACCCATTAGCTTGATGATAGTGACTTCTGGAGGACAGAAGAGGCGTCCGGGTAAATAGGTTCCCAATCCTCGGTTGACATACAAACGGTTTGCGGCAATCTGATGCAAACCTTGCGCCCATTCCCAATGCTGAAATAGTTTGCGGCAATCTTTGCGGGCGTATGGTAGAAAGGGGCGCAGCGATTTGGGAATCGTGCGAGTAAGAGTTGGCAACCATGCAGGTAGTGGGCCTAAATGGGGTAACAAAATTTGTCCGCCGTGAGTGTGACCTGAGAGTTGCAAATCCACGCGCCACTGTTGCAAAACTTCAGCACTATCTGGATTGTGGGATAAGACAATGCGAGGAATGGCGGAGTCTATCTGTTTGAGGATCGGCCCAGGCTTGAATTTGGCAGAATGGAAGTCAGCAAGACCTACCAGCGCTAATCCTGGGCCAAAGGGATAAGCTACCTGATTCCAGAGGAGGCGAATGCCGATGCTAGTTAGGGCTGTACGAATTTGCTGTTTCGAGTGACGAAAGTAAAGGTCGTGGTTGCCTAAAATAGCATAGATACCCATACGACTTTGTAGGTGTTTGAGTCGCTGTACTAGGTTATAAATAGGGGCGGGATCTGAGGTTACGTAGTCGCCGGTAAGTACAATAAGGTCAGGTTCGGCTTGATTGCTAGCAGCGATCGCTTCTTCTAGCAAGTTTTCCGAAAGTCGCTTTCCGTCGTAGTGGAAATCGGATAACTGTACGATTTTTGTATTATGTAACGATACTGGTAAGTCTGCGATCGCTACTGTGATATTTTCAACTTTCAATGCCCCGGTTAACAGCCTGTGCATAACTTAGAAATGAATTTTTTTTAAGGCAAAGGTAGGCAGAGATTGACGCCAAATAAAAATTTTTTGCTTGTCTTCTTCCTCTGCTATTACGACTGAGGGAGATTGGGTGAGGCTTTTAAAAGCTTCGCATAAGTTGGAAGGTTTTTTGGAGGATAGTTTGGAGTTTCTGGTTTTTAGCGTATTTTTGTTTGGTGAGTTGAAGTGCCGCTTTGCTGTTTATTTCTGCTAGAGTGGGGTAAATGTGGATAATACTGCTAAGGGCAGAAACTTTCAGCTTGTGCGACATTGCCAAGACAATTTCGTGGATTAATTCGCCGGCAGAAGGGCCGACTAAATGGGCACCGAGAATTACACCGTTAGGGCGGGTAATAATTTTGGCAAATCCGCCAGTTGCGGCTTCTGCTTGGGCGCGATCGACATCAGCAAAATTTTGCTTCAGTACGTAAATTTTATCGCCGTATTTTTCTTTAGCTTGCTGTTCGGTTAAGCCAACTCGCGCTAATTCTGGATCGGTAAATGTTGCCCAAGGAATTATTTCATACTTGGCTTTTGTCAGAGGTAGGAATAAGGCATTTTTTAGCACTACACTTGCTTCGTAACTGGCGACGTGGGTAAATTGGTATCCACCAATCACATCGCCGCAAGCATAGATGCGAGGATTAGTTGTCTGGAGTTTAGCATTTACCGTTACTCCTTGTTTGTCAACTGCCACTCCTGCGGCTTCTAAATTGAGAGATTCTATATTAGGTTTTCTGCCTGCGGCAACTAAGATTTCATCTGCAATAATTTGGCGATCGCCTGCCCATATTTGCTTTTTACCGTCGGCGATTTCCACTCGTTCCACCCGTGTTTTTGTGATGACAGTAATTCCTTCCGATTCCATTTGAGATTGCACAACTTGGGCTGCTTCCGGATCTTCCTTGGGTAAAATGTAATCCCTGCTGGCAATAATAGTTATTTGAGAACCCAAGCGAGAAAAAGCTTGTCCCAATTCACATCCTATTGGCCCGCCGCCTATTACGGCAAGCGAATTAGGGCATTTAGTTAGCTGAAAAACTTGTTCGTTGGTAATATATCCTGCTTCTTGAATTCCGGGGATAGGAGGAATTGCGGGTCGAGAACCTGTGGATATTACAAATGCCCTGGCTGTGAGACGGCGATGATTGACTGAAAAAGTTTGTTCGTCTATAAATTGACCGGAACCAAAAATTACTTCCACACCTAACGATTGAAATCTTTCTGGTGAATCGTGGGGTTCAATGGCAGCGATCGCACTGCGGACGTGACCCATAGCTTTGGCAAATTCAATTTCCCGGTTTTCGCAGTCGATCCCGAAGCGTGCAGCATT
>NZ_JACJUP010000609.1:0-4116 GCF_014748295.1 Planktothrix sp. FACHB-1355
ATCGCCAACGCGCAGGCGATCGTTGCGATCGCATAACAGCGTGTGAGAACCCCCCGCCACAATTATATCCACACCCCGCAAACGCCCAGCTAAATTTACTTCAATATCCAACTGCTGCATATGAGCCAGCAGAATTATTTTGTTAATTCCTTGTGCAATGAGGGCATCAACTGATGCTTGAATAATCGCAGCTAAAGCATCTAAATCCGCCGAATTTGGCGGGAAAACTCCCACATCTCCAGTTGTAGAAATACTACGCAACATGGGCGTTGTCGCACCAACAACACCGAATCTTTCCGCCCCAACTGTAATTACAACACTTTTGGCAATACTATTAGGGATAGTGCTGGCTGCTTGATTATCCTGTACTACCAAATCCCGCAGACTGCTATCCGTAGCAAAATTCAAATTAGCACTGAGATAGGGAAACGACGTACCGGGATATGCTTTATCTTTGACAATTAAAGTTCTTACCTGTCTAGTACCTTGGTCAAATTCGTGGTTTCCGAAAACGCTGGCTTGGAAACCCATAGCATTGAGTATTGTAATATCGCCGCGCCCTATATCTTCCCTACCCAAAAGCGATTTGAGACTGGGGTCGCTGCTAGCAGCCAAAAAGGGGCCGGGAATATAATTGTCCCCTGAAGATAAAGTTAATGTTTGGTTGGGAAATTGCGATCGCAGTGCGTTGAGAACCGACGAAAACCTGGGAGCATCGTCTAAAGCGGGAATTCCCGCTTCAAAATCAGAAGCGTGCAACAACTGTAGCACGAAACTGCCAGGAATCGCACTCACTGCTACCGCCCGATCTTGAGATCGATCGGATTGGATTGCGAAGTAGTGTGGGAAAGCGCTCTCGAAGACTCCAGCTAGTAAATAGGTGCAGGTAAATAAAGTAAAAACGATAACAAGATGTCTAGCCAGCCTAAAACCTCTTCTGGTGAGGGTTTGAAAGCTATATAGTAGTTTGGGGATCTTCACTGCAATTCAAAAGGTAATCAGCCCGTATTGTCGATTAACGCAAGTTACTACTTATTTTTCAGGTTGTAGGGTCGATCGTATCATGTCATTACGCATCTATTGCCTAAAAAAATCGGGTTCTTCCGTACAAAGGTGTGCTAACTTAAGTTAAATTTGTCCTCTAGGCTTTGCTAAGTAAGGTTTTCAGATTATTTATACCTTAGTTTACCTATGACAACTTGCTTCTGAAGGGACAATCGCCTTGAAATCCCAGCTAAGTAAGAGTTAGGACACGAAAAAACTAATCATTTGGTACACTAAGTACGGAAAATCCGACATTTGAAGATAAGTTACACAGGTCAGCACTATGAGGAAAGTAGCAGAGTCTAAGAACCATCCAGAGATCGAGCAAGTCATTCTTTACGAACCTGAACTTGATGAAGGTGTATATGCTTTTCCACGCACATCACTCAATGATGGTTTTGCAATTGGTGATATTTTTTACCAAAATTGGCAGGATGCAGAAGAATCTTGCGAACAAGAATACGGAATTTCTAAGGATGACTGGAAAGTGATTCCCGACCCCCTACCAAACTGTCAACAAGACTGGATTGCACCAGTTCGAGTAATAGGTCGAAATACAGGAACACCGCAATGGGGAAAATTAGAGAAACTGATTGATGGTAAATGGGTGGAGATAGAGCTATTAGATGGAATGTGGGCGGAAAAAAATATTTCACTTTAGGTTACTAAGACCGGGTTAGATTATTTAAGAGGGGGTTAATACCATGACAATTCAGATATCAGTAGATGAAATGGAGCAATTTTTTAAGCGGTTAATTCAAAGAATAAAAGATGACAAAATTGATTTTATAGATGTGGAAACGGACTATTATTGGATTATTAATAGCGATGTGTGGGACAACTTTGACGTAACTCCTGATATATCTGTAGGTTCTCTTATAGATGACTGGAACTCTCTACAAAAAGTTTTAACATCCGAACAAATGGTAACTTACTTAGACTACGACCGTTTTGCTAGCATCCTTAGAGCGCTGTCTGAAACAATTAGCCCATTAAAGAAAAAAAATATTGAAAATAGTAGTCCTTAAATTATTAATTGTCTGTTGATTTAAGCGGATTGAACAAATAGAAGTCGGGGAATTGTCACGAAAGAATGACGACTGACCAAAAAAAGCCTCTCCCTTGTATCGCAGGAGAGGCTTACATCTGAGGTTAGCGGAGAAAATTTGTTGAATTTTACAAGCCTACAGCGATCGCACCGGCAATTGCCGAAGCCACGGCAGAAGTAAGCGCGGTGCCAAATAACCACCAAGAAGCACTTTCAGCCGCTTTGCGGGTTTCTTCGGCTTGTTTGGCGGCTTGGCGCTTCACATCTTCCACCCGTCGCTGCGCTTCTTGCTGAATGCGTTCTGCGCGTTGCAGTACGTTGTTGCGAGCGCCTTCGATTTGGTCGATCAAGCGATTGGCGTCAGCTTCAGAGATATCCTCGCGGGAACTCAAAATCGCTACCAGCGTATCGCGGTTGAACTGACTCAAACGATAGCGCAGAGCGTCAAAACCGGCTTGCGGGTCGTCAAACAACTGACGAACATCGCGTTTAATGCCATCATAGTTGAGTTCGGGCCGATCGAGAGAATTGAGGTAATTGCGGATTTGGGCAAAAACGCTGTCGATCGCATCTTGAATTTGGCGTTGAACGCTCCGCACTTGTTCCACAAACCGATCGCGCACGGCGAGGACTCGATCTACAATTTGAGCGGCTTCCTCTGGAGAAATATCCGGACGCTGAGACAGCAAGGATATCACCGTATCGCGGTCGATGCGAGCGAGGCGATCGCCCAAACTCTCCATCCCTGTACGGGGGTCGTGCAACACCAGAGACAAATCGCGCTTAATACCTTCTGGATTGAGAGCATCTTTACCGGTATTACGCAGGTAATCTTCCAAAGTAGCTTGGAAATCCCGCACAGTGGCTGTAGTCCGTTGCGCGAAGCGGCGAGGCGCTTTCACGATGCTGCGAATCGTATCCTGTACGCGATCGATAATTTGATTGACCTGTTCTTCGCTGAGGTCTTGGCGTTGACTGAGCAACTTCACCAGGGTATCGCGATCGACCTGAGATAGACGTGAGCGTAAAGCCAAACTACCTTCTTTAGGATTATTGAACAGTCTGGCTAAATCGCGAGAGATTCCTTCGGGATTGAGTTCTTCCTTACCGGTGTTCCGCAGGTAATCGCTAATCGCGGTCGTAACGCGATCGTACTGCTCTTTGGTTTTGTCAACCACAACTTGCGGTGCGTGGAAAACGTTATTCCAAGTTGATTGGACGCGATCGATAATTTGATTTACTTGGTCTTCGCTCAAATCTTGGCGCTGACTGAGCAGTTTCACCAAAGTATCGCGATCGAAGCGAGACAGGCGTGCGCGGATCAGGTAAGTTCCCGCCGTGGGATTGTTCAACAAGGTAGCCAGATCCCGCTTAATACCATCGGGATTGAGTTCTTCCTTGCCAGTGTTACGCAAGTACGATTCCAAATTCAACCACAATGCTTCTGCTTCCGCTTTGGCGCGGTCTTGCAGACCTTTGGCTTCCACGATCGCACGATCGCGAGTTTGTTCCAAATCGCCGATAATTCTATCTCTTTCTTCCGGCGTTATTTCTGGACGCTGACCGAGGATTTGCAAGAAAGCGGCGCGGTCAAATTGAGAGTAGCGATCGCGCAACTCTTCATAACTGGCATCGGAGTCTGAGAGAATTGCTTTGAAATCGCGTTTAATCGCATCTGAATTCAAATCTTCGTAACGAGTATCGCGCAGATAATTTTCTACTCGCGTGCGGAGATCCAGAGTTCTTTCTTCCTTCTCCCGATACTGAACGCTAGCGAGAACTTCTTGCCGAACTTCTTCTAAGCGATCGGCAATTTGATTGAGTTCATCTTGGGTAAACAAACCCCGCGACTGAAGCAAATCTACAAAATCCGATCGCTTGATTTGTTCCAGTTGACGGCGAACAGTTGCCGGATCGGCATCGGGGTCGTAAATTACCTGTCTGAATTCGTGCTTAATAGTTTCCCGGTTAAAGTGCCAGGGATAAGAATTGAGCAGGTAGTTTTCTACATCCAATCTAATCGT
>NZ_JACJUP010000061.1:0-12070 GCF_014748295.1 Planktothrix sp. FACHB-1355
GTTTACCTACTCCAAAGGTGGCCCGATCTGAAAACTGATTCTTGGGTTTGGGTGATTCAAACTATACCTGCTTAACTTTGGATTAGCGATCGTACTTAAGAATTTGAAACTAGCAAGTACCAATTCAGTTGCTTTGCTGTCAATACCTCTAAAAGGTCAATTCCAAGGTTTTTAGTTAAGGGCAGATTTAATTTCTAGCGGCGATTGCCGCTACCCTAAAAAAGTTTGAGTGAACGCAAATGTATCAAGAATTGCAAGATTTTCTGACTTTCGCAATCGAAGCAGTAGCCATTATCGGCTATGGTGGTATCTTCGCTCACTACATTTTCATTGGTGCTTTTGCTAAACAGCTAGCGTCGCCAGCATCTGAAACCATACCAACTGTATTCACCAGCCAAACAGAGGAACAAACGGAAACAGTTTCAACAGATGCAACAAACACAACAGAAAGAAGCACCACAAACACCACTATCTGCACAGTCGAGACAAGTAGTACTAATACCAATTGTACTACTCTTGAAGTGCTAGAATTAGGTCAAATTGAGAAACTTACCCTTCGCCAATGTCGTGCAGTTATTCGCTCTTTGAACGCAACTTTGCCAAAAAGCGATCGCATTCGGCTTAAAATTAACGGTAAGGATGCACCTACATCTTGGTTGCGATCGCAAATCAAGAAGCATCTAGAGGATAGGCAGCAGCAACTTATACCAAGTATTCAGCAAACTCTGCAAGCTAGCTAAAACAGCGAGTGCCACAATTAGGGCGCAGTTATTGTTTGGTGGAGCAATAATTAACATCCGAAGATACAATTCCAAACTACTCAACAAACCAGGTGTTTTGTACTGTGGTCGAGGTCGTAGTATTGAAGACCTCGGCCTCGGTAATCCCTTCAGCCATAAGCCAGGAACAGCAAGATTTCGAGTTAAAACATTAGCAGAATCTCTTGACTGTTACCAAGCTTGGCTAGGCAAACTGTTGAAAGCGTATCAGAAACAACAAACTTGTAAATTAGAAGATTGGGAAAGAGCTTATTTGAGGCGAGTTATTAAGCTGGCTAAAGACATTGAGGATGATGTAGTAACTGATTTGATGTGTTTTTGTATTGACCAAGAGAATTATCAAACAGATAACTCAAAACCAGACAAGTGCCATACTCAAATCTTGTATGAAATAGCGCTGGAAATTAAATAGACAGGTAGCAATCACTAACAAAACTTTCAGTTTTAGACTGAGGGTTTTTCTTTTTTTAACCCCTAGCGGGTTAGTAGCCGAAAAGAAGCTGTGGCTAAAAGGTAAAGGCAGCCTCATTAAGACGATGGCTTTTTGAGGGTTCGATTCCCTCCAGCTTCACTATTTGATTTTACACTAGACATATCTACAGCAATTACCTACTACCACAAACAATAGTAAATTTTCTTGTCTTTTGTTGGATAACCAAGCTCTAATTCAGCCGGACTTGGGATGGCAAGTTACATTTGAATTATCGGCTATATCAGTGAATCGATCGTAGGTATCAAAGATGAAAAAGTTGTTGTCGATTGCAGTTGTTTATTTAGCAGTATACTTTGCTCCAAGCAATCAAGCGATCGCTATTTGCTCCAACACTCTCAATCAAAGCGAATGCCAGGATTTTAGGATAGTGCAGACTCCAATACCATTGCGCTCGATGCAGCTAACGGAAACTACCAGCAATCAAAGTAATACATTCAGAGTGGCGATCGCTTGTGTACCATTGCCAGGAACAGGAATATCCGAACAATGTCAAGATAGGATATTTGTGGAACGTAGAAAAACAGGTCAAGTATTTGAATTGAAAAGTGAGTGCTTTTTACCCTGGCGACCGATTTCTAACTTACGCTGGAATACAGATAGTATTTTAGCCTTCGAGCAATGGGCTAATCCTCATTTCGTCAAACGCTATAATGTTAACGTTGTTAATGGTAAGTTGCTGTCAGTATCGCTACTGACAGATGAGAGCAACCCTGTTAATTAATAGCTATATTTAATTACTGCTAAACTGTCTTTCTTTTGGAGAACGAGTCCACAAAGTACAAAATCCTCCCTTGGAAGCTTTTCCTTCAACTGTTAAAGTAACTCCCAAACGGCTAACTTCAGTTTCACACAGCTTTTTGCCATTCTTTTCGCTCAACAGTGCTTGATTCCAACTCATAAACTGACGAGCGTATTTCCCTTCATTACTCATTGCCCAGCGAATAGTATCGACATTCTTTTGAGCAAATTGACCCTCATTGCTTAATCCCCATTCTAATGCAGATGCTTCTTTCAATGTTAACTGTCGGAGTCCAGTTGGGTCGAGTTCTGGTGATGGAGTAAAGCGAGGGATTGCTAATCCAACGAATACACCAATTGCGATCGCACCAAACACTACACCACTGCCAAAAATCACCGACCAAATATCGTGAGCTACTTTTTCTAATGCAGCTTGTCGCACTAAGGTTTTAACTGAATTGGAAATATTGCGGCTTTGTACTTTAATTGCTGCTTTACTCTGACGTTCTAGAACTTCTCGACTTGACTGCGCCCAATTATCAACAAACTGTTGTACTTGCTCTATTTCTTGGCTGATAATTGCTTGAGAATCTTTCAAGTCCGATCGCCATTTAGATTGCCACTCTTTAAAGAAGTTGTCAATCTCATCTGGTTTCTGCTCTAACAGTAGTTCTAGCTGACCTGTAGCCAGTAAAATAATTAAAAGGGGGTCATTTTTATCTAGACCGTATCGGTAAGCTGTGTTGATCACATTAGCGCGGAATTCGGGATCTTTCCCTTTCAGCACTTGACTGATTAATGATTCGGTATTTCGCTCGTATTTTGGTGGGGCAGATAGAGGCGATTCATGCTGCGATCGCTTTGTTTTCAGTTCATCATCAATAGCTTCCCAAAACTCTTGTTTGTAAGTAAATTTATTATCTGTTTCTGGTATTGTATCTTCTGGTTCAGCTAGTTCAGTCCTACCTAATTCTTCACCAAATTCGTCTGTTTCTAAAATGTCATCATATTGCATTGTATTAACTCCCAAATAAGGTTATAATAAGTACACCGCAGATTGAAGAACAATCTGGGTGTTTTGTTAATCAACTGCATTGATAGACATCAAGCAACAGTTTTATCTGGTTGTTTGGCTAAAGGTGGAGTGGTATTTATGTTAGGTTGAATCAAGCGATTTGGTGCATCATTAAATAAACCAACATTTTCGATTAGACTGTAGGATTCTTCGAGAAAAGTGTGCAGGCGTTGTTGACTAATCAAATAAAAGTCTGGATGGTTCATCGCTTGAGAGAAAGACAATCGCTTCGTTTCGATAAACTTCCTTTCTTTGGCACTGAGTTTGGGAAAGTCTATGACGGGGATTTGGTGTTTGTTAATGAGTTGCAAGATGTCGTCATGGCCTTGCATATGTGACCAATCTTTGCAAACACCAAAGTTACGTACCAAAACGTGCTTTAATTGACCTTCAAAACAATTGAAGGAGTCCATAAACATTTTGATGCTATCAGGCGTACCGCTACATAAGAACCACTTACAGATATCAACTCCTGACTTTTCTAGAAAGTCGGGGGAAACTAAGCCAGCTTCATCAATCCATTTGTTGATAATGCCATAAGCGCGAGCGGGTAGATTGACGATGACTGGAGTTTCTAAGGCAGTTTCAAAAATGATATCGATGTCGAAGAAGTTTTCTTCATCTTCGACTAAGGCAACTACTTGCGCTTCATGTTCGGGATAGCGTTGCTGCACGTCAGCATTTTTGGAATCTCCATCGATTAGCGTGTAAAGGAGGTCGTACTTTTGATTGTATTCGACTAGCACGCAAGTAAACATCGATTTGCCGATTCCCCCTTTTTCCCCGTCTACTAAATGAATTCTGTTTGGCATATATCTCCTAGTGCTAACTAAATGTGGGGCCGAGCATTGCTGGATCGAAATTTGCTAAGTTAAATTCAGTTGACTGTAATTCTACATCTGGTTTATTTAGTTGATATGATTCAACTGATTTAACTGCTAGTTCGTCTGGTTTATCGAATCGTTCAAATGATGATGGTACAGTAGGTGAAACGCAACTAACTGATTCGGCGACAGCTTGAGGCATACCTTTAAAAGGAACTAAGCCCGAATAGACACCGGGAGCGATCGCACCTAGCTCAGCGCAATCGAAACCAGCATCATGGCAAACTTCGTCTATCTGTCTGATGAAGAAATTTATACACTCTCGTCTCAGGTACTCTAGTTGTTCCTTTGAGTGTGTTTCGGCATTGCGATAAGCAGCTAGTAACCACCGAGCGCGAACTAATGGCAAAATCATTTCTTTGAAACTGAAAAAAGGATGATTTTGTAAGTAGGAAAACAGCAAAGCTTCGTCTGAGTCTGGTAAATATTGACAACGCAAACTAATTTCTTTGTAGCGCTTTCTAGGCATTTTTATTTGCTCCCATTTAAACTAGGTTCGCTGCTTTCTTTTTTCTTAACTGCTCCCCGGTAAGGCCCAGATAATAATGAAGCAGCATCCAATTTGCTTGTAGCTTTTGTTTCAGTAACAGCGAGCGTTTCTGTATCAGCTTGAATGGCATTTAACTCAATAGATACTTGTGTCGATGTTTCTGCATTATCCTGGGGTGATTCAGCTTCAGTGGATTGTGTAAGATGAGTGAGTAGTTGCTCAAATTGAGATTTGAAATAGACGAACAAACCGTAAGCATCTGCTAAACGATGTCCTAATCCATTTGGATCTAATTCTGGTGGTACTACAATGCCTGCGTGCCAAGATTGAGCGTAACGGGAATAGTGAGAACGTAACTCAGGTTTGAGGTATTCTGCTGTACCACCGCAAAAGACGATTTCATCAGTGTCGGGGGGTAGCACTTCATCGAACCAATGAGTTAACATCCTTGCATAGTCAGAACGAGATTGCTTCACGGCGGCAATCAATTCATCTACTTCTCGTTCCCTAGCAGCTTCTTCTCGATTGCGTGCGATGCGATAAAAGTAAGGACGGTTGTATCGATCGCCTGAAATAGCGATCGCTTCTGCTAGCCGAGCCAGATCGTAGTTAGAGGTGCGCTCTTGCACGAGTTCGACCATTCGCACCATGCCTAAGTCTGAGGTTTTGCCTTTACCGACAGCACCTCTAGCTGCTATGACTAGAGAGGCATTGCGAAATCCCACCATTGCAAAGGCTGTCACCCTGGTTTTGAAAGCGGCTCCGAGTTTGCTATTGTGAACGATAGAAATACCGCCACCTTCTTGCAAAGCTTGGGTTTTATCGAGTTTGACTGAGAATCTGCCTGTGGGGGTTTCAAAAGAAGCAGCGGCGTGACTTAAATAGCTCAAAAAATTGTTTGGAGTCGTTAAACTCACCTGGGGGTAGGAAGACTGCGATCGCTATACTGAAGTGGTGGCCTAAGTCTAATTTTTGCGAGATTACCCATAAAGCTGCTAAGGCTTTGTACAGGGCGCTGCTGTATTTGAGGCCATTTAAGCCGATGTGTGCATTGAATTGGGATGCGGCTAAGTAACCGACTGCTCGGCAATCATTGTTGATGGCAACCCAAGCGATGTTTTCGGGAGAGGTGGAATTTAAGTTGGGCAGGGTGTAGGCATTGGCTGTATCTCGGCTTACTGGCCCTACTTGGGATTCCATGATGAAGGAATTGGTTTGGCTCTTGTGTGACTCAAAGTAAAAGACTCGAGTGGATAAGCCGCCAAAATCCATTACTGCTATGGCATCTGGGACGGCAACTTTTTTTGGTCTAGCCATAAGGTGGTATCTGTTTACTGCTGCCTTGATGCTAGGAGTAGCAGATGGGGATAGACTTCACCTTTATTGGTATTTTGAGTTAGTTAAAACGGTCTCCTCTGGTTGGAGGGGTATCTTTATTGATATTTTAATCTACTTAAATTGTCTGTTTGCGATCGCTTATTCAACTCTCTACATTTTTGGCGAACTATCTCAAGATTCAAGCAATAGTTTTGAGACTAACCTCAGATCTGTCGCCCCCAAAATTTTAATGTATTTTCCCGCTGCAACTCGATTCGAGGAGTATAATTGTTGAGTATAGATCGCCAATGCGATTGATTTAAATAGGTAAACCTTATGCCAGATGTTAGCGAATTATTACAAGCTCTATCAGATCTTAATGAAGAGGAACTGGAAGCGCGATTGGGAATGCGTGCTCAAACTATTGGAGAGGATCTAAAGAAAGGAGACACCCGCTCAGCTTCGGTAGATTCGCTTGAGATTGATACGGCTGTACCAAGAGGGGCTTTGGATGATGCTCTAGCAGCAGGTCAGCGTCTGTTCAATTGGATTAGCCCAGCAGCCTACAATCTGCTGTGTACTCCTTTAGGGGGCGATACTGCTGATGAAACTATGAAAGAATTGGTAAAGTTATTGGATGAGGATTTGGAGAAAAATATTGCTAAAGCCGCTGGGATGTTAGCTCCGTTTTTGGTCTCTAGTTTGGGATTAGCTCCTGCGATCGCAGCCGTTGTTGCTACTCTAATTATTAAACGGACATCAAAGCAAGGAGGTAAGCTTATTTGCGACAGATGGAAGAATACTTTGCCAACAACTGATCCTACCGTAACTTCTGAATCTAGTTTTGGAGCATAAAATATTTGTTTTCCTTAAACTCTAATAAAGAGTAAGTTTTGCCAATTAGCTGTGATAGCGATCGCCTTTGTGTTGCTGAAGGCGATCGCTCAACCGTCTAAAATTCCAGTAACTTCAGCGCGATTGCCTCCCTTCTTTAGCTGACAAGCGTGTAAACTGCCTGTACTTCATTGCATAAACTGAGATATCTTCCTTGCTCCAGACATATTTTCGGCAAGTTTCACAAGCAGCAATTGCAATCTTGCGCTGTTCTATATCTTCAATTGATTCAGAATTTGTAAAGACGGGGTGGTAGCGGAGGCGATCGCAGCAGACATCTAACAAAGTTTTCCATTGACTCCGCAACAAACGGACAGAACGATCGCTACAACCACTAACAATGTATTGGCTATCTGGACTGACAGCAACAGAAGTCACTTTAACATAATCGTATCCATAACCTTTGCCAAAAGCTTATTGACTTGCAGGAACACCACCGCACAGATCCCTATCATTGTCGCTGACATTGGGATTATTCTGCAAGTAGGGACGCACCCAGTTACAACCGCGCTCGTATAAATCGTCAAAATCGAAATTCCACAAAATTATTGTGTTGTCAGCGCTTGCAGAAGCCAAAGTCTTGCCATCAGGACTAAAGGCGATGCTATTGACCATATCATTATGCCCGGTGAGGGTAGTAATCAGTTTTTTGGTTTGCAAGTTCCACAGTTTGATGGTCTTGTCACCGCTTGCAGAAGCCAAAGTCTGGCCATCGGGACTAAATGCGACGCTATAGACTTCACGGCTATGCCCTCTGAGGGTAGCGATCGCTTGTCGGGTTTGCAAGTTCCACAGTTTGATAGTCATATCCCAGCTAGCAGAAGCTAATGTCTGACCATCGGGGCTTATGGCTATACCCTCGACCCAATTGCTATGTCCGGTGAGAGTTTTAATGGCTTGTCGGGTTTGCAGGTTCCACAGTTTGATGGTGTTGTCATTGCTTGCAGAAGCCAAAGTCTTGCCATCGGGACTAAAGGCGACGCTATTGACCAAATCCTCATGCTCGGTAAGGTTAGCGATCGCTTCTTTGGTTTGCAGGTTCCACAGTATGATGATGCCCCAGCCAGTAGAAGCCAAAGTCTTGTTATCGGGGCTAAAAGCGACGCTCTTGACCTGGCTGCTGTGCCCCGTAAGGGTAATAATGGGTTCTTGGGTTTGCAGCTTCCATAATTTAATGTCACTGTTTGCAGAAGCCAAAGTCTTACCATCGGGACTGATGGCGACGCTATAGACCCAACTGCTATGCCCAGTGAGAGTAGCGATCGCTTTTTTGGTTTGCAGGTTCCACAGTTTGGTGGTTTTGTCAGCATTTGCAGAAGCCAAAGTCTTGCCATCTGGACTGATGGCGACGCTACTGATTGAACTGCTATGCTCGGTGAGGATGGAGAGCGCTGTTTGGGTTTGCAGGTTCCACAGTTTGATGGTGTTGCCAACGCTTGCACTTGCAGAAGCCAAAGTCTTGCCATCTGGACTGATGGCGACGCTAGTGACCACATCGCTATGCCTGGTGAAGGTTTTGATGGGTTTTTGGGTTTGCAGGTTCCACAGTTTGATGGTCTTGTCAGCGCTTGCAGAAGCAAATGTTTTGCCATCGGGACTAAAGGCAAGGCTATTGACCACATCGCTATGCCCTCTAATGGTAGCGGGGATCGCTGTTTGGCTTTGTAGGTTCCACAGTTTGATGGTTTTGTCACCGCTTGTAGAAGCCAATGTTTTGCCATCGGGACTAAATGCGACGCTCTTGACATAAGTGCTATGCCCAGTGAGGGTTTTGATGGCTTGTCGGGTTTGCAGGTTCCACAGTTTGATGATCTTGTCAGAGCCTGCAGAAGCCAATGTTTTGCCATCGGGACTAAAGGCAAGGCTATTGACCGAACTGCTATGCCCGGTGAGGGTAGCGGCGATGGGTTTTTGGGTTTGCAGGTTCCACAGTTTGATGGTGTTATCAGTGCTTGCAGAAGCCAATGTTTTACCATCGGGACTAAAGGCGACACTATTGACCGAACTGCTATGCCCGGTGAGAGTAGCGATCGCTGTTTGGCTTTGTAGGTTCCACAGTTTGATGGTGTTATCACTACTTGCAGAAGCCAATGTTTTACCATCGGGACTAAAGGCGACAGTATAGACCAAATCGTTATGTCCTTCCAAACTATGCTCTTTCTGTCCGTAAACTGCCTGTCGCAAAGCAGCTAAAACCTGCATTGAAGGTTGAGCTTTTGCGCGTCTAAGTGGTGTGACTGCTCGTAAACTTGCTATGAGTGCATCAAACTCTTGCTTTTTATTAAAAAGTTCTTCTGAATACTGACTGAGAGCATCGCTTTGACCTAACTGTATTGTTTCCATTTGTTTTTTTTGCAATTCTGTTTGCCACCACTGCCATCCCGCAAAGCCGGCCAGCATCATCGCTACAGTAGAAAAACTACTTAGCCCGATTATGAGCCTAGAAGTATTCCTTTGTCGTTCAATCAAACTCTCCCGTACAAAGCTATCCTCATTTTGGTTGAACCAGTTGTTCTTGATAAAGATTTGTTTCAACTGATCGAGTCGAGGGTCGTCATCCCAAAGATATTGGATTGATCTTTCGCCTGAGCGTTTGGAGGAATTTGATTGTTTTTGTTTTCGACGTTCTCTATGTAGTTCCCAATCCTGAACTTTTCGGATAACAAATGTTTCTGCGTGCCTCCAAACATTCCGTAAATTTTGCTGTTCTGTTTCTTGCTGGCTCTTGTTGTACCAATCGTTCACCGCAATGGTTAAGCGTTGTTGCAGAGCTAATGCCTCTTGCTCGTCTTTGATCCACTCTTGTAACTGATCCCAGCTACGTACCAAAAAATCATGTGCTGGTTCTACATAGGGTTCTCCGGTTTCCAGTTGTCCTTTGACGAGGAGGCGAGCTTCCACCAATCGACCAACCACTTGCTTGACGCGATTACTCTCTTTAGGGTTTGGATAGACCAATTCATCGTCAGCAACTCGTCGCCGTGCAGTTTCTCCATCTTCCAGGGTCAGCATTCGCAACATGACCCGGCGCATGGTTCGTTGAGCGGCTTTACCCAATTCCTCCCCTAACTTTTTATATTCCTCATTCGCTCTGCGAGTTAGAGAGCCAGCTACGCCACCTTCTTTGTCAAACTCAGCATCAATTGTGAGTGCGCGATCGCTACTTTTGCTATCTCTCCACTTCTCGGCAAGTTTGATGTAGAATTCGCTGAGGGTGAAGGAGAGCAGGGGTAATGCTCCTGGCATCTGACCTACTTCGTCAATGAGGCGATCGACTAGGTTGGCAGGTTCAAAGTAGAGTGCCATTTCCGATGCAGGTCCCTCGATCGCTTGTCGTAATTCGTCCGAGCGCATAGCGCGTACTGGAAACCTTGCTCTCGTCCAGTGGGATTTCAGGGCTTCGGAGTTCAAGAAACGGGGTTCAAAGTCGGAGCGCAGCGTGACAATGAGGCGCAGTTGGGGCAGGTTTGCGGCTAGGGTTGTCTCCAGCAGTTGCAAGAACTGTTGCCATTCTTCGGGAGTATTGCTCTGTGGATTGGGTTGACTTTTGCGACCAAGCGTGACTAGCTCCTCAAACTGGTCAATGACCAGCAGTAATTTGACACCAGAATGCTTCTGGCTCCAGGCTTTGACGATTTCAACAAAGGAATTGGGAGCGGATTGCAAGCGCTGAGTCAGGGGATTGAGGCAAGCTAGGAAGACCTCTTTCAGTTGCCGCTGCTGTTGGGATTCTGGCTTTCCTTGAGTTTGACAAAGGGCATAGAGTGTCTCGAAATGCTCTACAATCAGCAGTTGCTTGGCAGCATGAGTGTCCTGGTTCCAGGTGGTGGTAATTTGGGCAAATTTCTCAGCTTCCCGCTTTAAGCGTTGCGTGGTGCGGCTGGTTTCTCCATGTTTATTGGTAGCCTTGGCAGCTTGAGTGTTGAGTTCCTTGGTTTCCTTGTTGAGCTTTTCGCGGAGAAAGCCAAGCGAGTCGAGTTGGACTGTAATGGGCATATCTGCGATCGCCCAAATGGTTCTGGCTAGAGCAGCGAAGGGCGATTCACCGGGACGGATAGGGTTGAGGATGTGCCACTGATGTACGTAATTGATTGGCAGAAATTTAAGTGGTAACAAGAACTTGGGAAAAACATCAGCAAGGATAGCTGATGTCAAAATGCAAACCTTGACAAGGTTGAGTGCAAACACCTCTGGCTCGGATAATTCTCTCAAATACGGAATCAGTCCCGCTTTGACCAAGCTGGATTTCCCAGAACCGGAAACTCCCAAAACAACGGTCAGTGAGTGGTCGGGTGCAGCGATTCGCCCATACAATTTTTTGATGAGTTCTTGCCTACCGAAGAAGAAGCGTGCGTGTTCCTCTTCAAACGGCTTTAGTCCCCGATAGGGATTGTTGGTTTCATCGATGGGGTCGGCTTTGCTCAGAGTTTTGGGGTCAAAGTTTGGGTCGTGGAAGATGTACTCGCCGCGATCGTGGTTCTTGAGGGGATAGAGTCCGGGGGTTTGGCGATCGCTAGAACGGGTTTCTACACTGTCACGCAGGTAAAGATAAAGTTCGGGGGCAGTAATCACGCCATCTTTCGTTAAGTCTGCGTTTTTGTATCGCCTGCCCTTTTCATCCGGGTCACCATCTTGTAGTGCTTCAAACAGGGCTTCTGCAAAAGGCGAGTGTTTTTTCTCCTGAGCCTGCGACTTTTTGCTGATACCTCGCTTATCGCTCAAAAAGTCGAGGGCTTCCTGGTTGTGGGCAGCAGAGGTGATGACTTGCGAAGCGGGATAGTCGATGAAGCGTTGGTAGTGTTCTCGACGAATAGTTTCGGGAACTGAACCGAGTTTGCGGGTGTTCGCCCAGCGAAACGTTCCAGCAAAGCAGCAGTCAAGAATAACGATCAGGTGATGGCAGGGTAAGGCAATCAGGGCATCATGTAATACCTGCATAGACAGGAAATTGTTCGACTCTCCAGGCTTGGGATTGGGATTCGCATCTTGAGGCAGCAGAAATCCTCTTGGTCCATCATCGCTTTCGAGAGCCATTCCGTGTCCTGCAAAGTAGAAGAGGAGGCGATTCTTGTTGGCAGGTGGCTGGAGTTGTTCAGGCAACCATTTGGTAAGCAGATTTTCAAGCTCTTTCAGCGTGGCCTTACGCTCAGTGTCATCAGTGATTAGCTCAACCTGATACTGATACTTATCTCTCAAGAGTTTAGCTAGTTCTTCAGCATCGGGTTTTGCCGTATTCAAGCTGGCGATACCATTATGATATTGGTTGATGCCAATAGCGATCGCCAAGTTGTGAGTAAAGTTCGTCATCAATAGACATCTCCAAAAATTGCCAAAGCCTTTATAATATTGGTTTTTGACTGCCTGCCCCCTAAAGGGCAGGCAGTCAAAAACCAACGGTTA
>NZ_JACJUP010000610.1:0-4108 GCF_014748295.1 Planktothrix sp. FACHB-1355
CACGTCAACTGGGGCATAACTACATCGGCACGGAACACCTGCTTTTGGGCCTAATCCGGGAAGGGGAAGGCGTGGCAGCAAGAGTCCTGGAAAATTTAGGCGTTGACCTCTCCAAAGTCCGGACGCAAGTGATTCGGATGCTGGGCGAAAATACCGAAGTAACCCCAGGCGCAACTCAAGGGCGCACGAAAACACCAACTCTCGATGAATTTGGCTCGAACCTAACTCAGATGGCTGGGGAAGGTAAGCTCGATCCTGTAGTGGGTCGTCAGCGGGAAATCGAACGGGTGATCCAAATCTTGGGTCGTCGCACGAAGAACAATCCAGTGTTAATTGGGGAACCGGGTGTAGGGAAAACGGCGATCGCAGAAGGTTTGGCACAACGCATCGCTAATAACGACGTACCCGATATTTTGGAAGAAAAACGGGTCGTTACTCTGGATATCGGTTTGTTGGTTGCAGGCACAAAATATCGGGGTGAATTTGAAGAACGCCTCAAGAAAATCATGGATGAAATCCGTCAAGCCGGAAATGTCATCCTCGTAATAGACGAAGTGCATACCCTCATCGGTGCTGGTGCCGCAGAAGGTGCCATTGATGCCGCCAATATCCTCAAACCCGCACTCGCTAGAGGCGAACTCCAGTGCATCGGTGCAACAACCCTCGATGAATACCGCAAGCACATCGAACGAGATGCGGCATTGGAACGCCGCTTTCAACCGGTGATGGTGGGCGAACCAACGGTAGAAGAAACTATCGAAATTCTATATGGCTTGCGCGATCGCTACGAACAGCACCACAAACTGAAAATTTCTGACGAAGCTTTGTCAGCTGCGGCGAAATTATCCGATCGCTATATTTCCGATCGCTATCTGCCAGATAAAGCCATCGACTTAATTGACGAAGCAGGTTCGCGGGTACGTTTGATTAACTCGCAATTGCCACCAGCAGCAAAAGAACTCGATAAAGAACTGCGTCAGGTACTTAAAGAAAAAGACGATGCAGTGAGATCCCAAGATTTCGATCGTGCTGGGGAATTGCGCGATCGCGAAATGGAAATCAAAGCTCAAATTCGCGCTATTTCTCAAAGCAAAAAGACAGACTCCACTGACAAAGATTTATCGCCAGTTGTCACCGAGGAAGATATCGCCCAAATTGTGGCATCCTGGACTGGCGTTCCCGTCAACAAGCTGACCGAATCTGAATCCGAGAAGCTGTTGCACATGGAAGATACCCTGCACCAGCGCTTGATCGGACAAGAAGATGCGGTAACGGCTGTTTCTCGCGCCATTCGTCGCGCCAGAGTCGGTCTGAAGAACCCCAACCGTCCGATCGCCAGCTTTGTCTTCTCTGGCCCAACAGGGGTAGGTAAGACAGAATTAGCCAAAGCATTGGCTTCCTACTTCTTCGGTTCTGAAGAAGCTATGATCCGACTCGATATGTCGGAATATATGGAACGCCACACCGTATCCAAGCTAATCGGTTCCCCTCCCGGTTACGTTGGCTACAACGAAGGCGGTCAGCTCACAGAAGCAGTGCGCCGTCGTCCCTACACTGTGGTGCTATTCGACGAAATCGAAAAAGCCCACCCCGATGTGTTCAATATGCTCCTGCAAATCTTGGAAGACGGTCGCTTGACCGACGCCAAGGGACGCACCGTGGACTTCAAGAACACATTGCTGATCATGACATCCAACATCGGCTCGAAGGTAATCGAGAAAGGCGGTAGCCAACTCGGCTTCTTCGATGGCGCTTCCGAAAGTCAAGCTGAAGCTCAGTATAACCGCATTCGCACCCTGGTTAACGAAGAACTCAAACAGTACTTCCGCCCAGAATTCCTCAACCGTATCGACGAGATTATTGTCTTCCGCCAGCTCAACAACGAAGAAATCAAACGCATCGCCGACATCATGCTGCGCGAAGTATTTACTCGTTTAACCGAACAGGAAATCACGCTGGAAGTAACAGAAGCCTTCAAGAATCGCTTGGTGCAAGAAGGTTACAATCCCAGCTACGGTGCAAGACCTTTACGTCGCGCAATTATGCGTTTGTTGGAAGATGTTCTCGCCGAAGAAATCCTTTCCGGACGCATCCACAGCGGCGATACGGCTGTAGTAGATGTGGACGATCAAGGTCAGGTTAAGGTTTTACAAGGTCAAAAGAAAGCTTTGACACCAAGCGTTCTTGAAAAGTAATGCTTTTTGAGTGTTGAGTTTTCACATCAAACCAATTAATTCTATGAGAAAACGGTAGAACTTGTTTCTACCGTTTTTCGATTGATTCCAACCCACACTCTTTTTTATTCACCTGTTGAAAATAAACTTAGGACTTGGGCCAAGCAACCGGGTTTCTCTACATTTTTCCCAAAAGTATCAAAATTTGGCCACTGAGTATGGGAGAGTTAGTTTCAAAAGTATTTGGAAACAAGCACAACTGGAGGATGAATAATGAAAGAATATGTTGTTATTTTTGAATGCGCTGGCACTAACTATTCAGCTTATGTTCCTGATTTACCTGGTTGTATTTCAACAGGGAAAACTTTGGCAGAAACAGAAAATAATATTAAAGAAGCAATTGAGCTTTATATTGACACTCTTCGAGAAGATGGTCAACCGATTCCAGAACCATCACTTAAAGCAAAAGCAATTTCTGTTGCAGCTTAATTATCAATACTTATCAGCTTAGTACCAAAGACCCAATCTCTTTTAATTTTTACCACTCACCCAGTTTGCTGTTTTGCTGCTTGTTTTTTTGATACTTATTCTCTAAATTCTCTCATTATCCCCAATTTACAACATAAAACGATGTCTGACATCTGTCGGAAGAAGGGTAACACTCAGCCTTAAAAAAATTTAGGATAGAAACGAAAACTAATCAACGTTCTTGAGGTAATCAAGCGATTCAAAGCGGATGGATAGTATCAAGCGACGAGTTTTGTTAGACAAGCCGCGATTTCAACCCCTGGACGCAAAAGTGCGATCGCTTTAGCATTTACGTAAGTTCTGAAACAATAAGTATGAAATTTTACCTTGGCTGTTTATTACGTTACACCATCAACACACCCAGCACTCTGGTGTTCAATATCCATGTAGTTAATAGTAACTACCAACGCATTTCCCACGAAAAGCTAAATTTACAACCGGGTGTGAAGTTTGAAGAATATATTGCACCTGTAAGTGGAAATCGATATGTACGAGTTAACGCGCCTGTGGGCACATTGGAAGTTAACTATGAAGCAACAGTCGAATTGTCAGACTTTTCGGCAGACCCCAATACAATTCCTGAAGTGACGATCGCAGATTTGCCGATGGAAACTCTACAATATCTTTATCCCAGTCGCTACTGCCAATCCGATCGACTGATGGGTTTGGTGCAGAGTGAATTTGGAGAATTAGAACCCGGTTATTCTAGAGTTAGTGCGATTTGCGACTGGATTTATAACAAAGTTACGTATATTTCCGGTAGCAGCAATTCTGAGACTTCGGCTTACGACACAGCTATGCAACGCACGGGTGTTTGTAGAGATTTTGCCCATCTAGGCGTTGCTTTCTGCCGCGCTTTGAATATTCCAGCGCGTTTTGTCAGCGCTTATGCTTACGGTCTCAATCCCCCCGATTTTCACGCTTGTTTTGAGGCTTATCTGGGCGATCGCTGGTATCTGTTTGATGCCACCCGTTTGGTGCCGTTAAATAGTATAATTCGTATTGGAAAGGGTCTCGATGCGGCAGATGTCGCTTTTGCTACCTTGTTTGGTTCCGTACAAATGGCAGAAATGAAACTGTTTGTAGAACCATCACAAGTAGAACAACTCGACAAAGCTTCTACTGAAGCTATGGCGATCGCAATTTCCTAACATCACTTCGGAAACAGAATTTGAATAACACTCCCAGTGCCAAATCAAATATTGGCCTGGGCTTTTGCCTTTCGCTTTCCTGCTAACCAGAAACACCCTGACTGATTTTAGAATAAAGTTGCCAGATTAACAGCTTGTGGCTTTGGCAGCGATCAATTCACGAGACTCTTGCTTAACATAACCGGACATCGCTGCCTGCTGCAACTTCAAAAACGCATTCATATCTTCTAAATCGTACTTCCTGCTGAGAAGATG
>NZ_JACJUP010000611.1:0-4104 GCF_014748295.1 Planktothrix sp. FACHB-1355
GCCAATCTTTATCGGGAGCAATTACATCATCCAACTTAACCGCTTTTCCACTCGCACCAGTTACCCGAAAAACTAAATCGTTGTAATCCTTATCTGACCCAGCATCAACCCGCTTATCCTCCATCACAAAAGTTTTCCCATCGCCCGTAACATCAGCAATTTGACCGACGTGAAACGCTTCATTCGGATTAGCAGTTACCAAGGAGAATAGAGGACGCTTTGCTCCGCCGATATTGGGACGATCGAATACTTCTTGCACAGTACCGTTAGGAACCAGCATCAAACCAAATTTCTCACCAGGTTTCATGGTGAATGTTTTGATATTTTTATATTCGCCACTGTTTTGGTTATCACCCCAAGGAAAAGTGGGACTAAATTTAGCACCTTCTGTAGCATCTTGTATTGCAATGTAACCTTCTGGGGAGTTACTGAGCGATCGTCTAGCAACTTCCTTAATAAATAAGTCGGAACCTGGAGCAAAAGCCTCCATTCCCGTCAAACTGAAAATAGCCAACTCGCCTTGGTATCCGCCACCGTCAATTAAGTAATCAACTCCGACTTGTCCCGTTTGCCCAACGGTGAAAAATCCCGATTCTATATTCAACTTAGTCAGGGGGTCAATGTTGAGAGTATAGTTGGTATCGCCACTGGTTTGGGAAAGCTCAAGAGAATATCCCCCAGATGGCAAATTATCAAGGTTAATTGCGCCTACACTAGCAGGGCTAATTGAACCACTGTGCAGATTTGTTCCCTGACTATCGTTGAGTTGCCAGTCCACTGCTGCACTGATGCCGGTGAGTGATAACTTTAAACTTTGAGTATCGCCGAGCGTAAAGTTATACCTGTCCGATGGATAGGCAACGCTAAGAGCATCTGTTGCGTTGTAAGAAGTATTCAGTAAACCAAGATCGAAGGCGGACATTTGTTAGCTCCCCAAGGTCGATACACATACTCGATCTGTTCAGTCAGCTGAAAAAAGACCACCAAGAGGAGTCTTATCAGCTGTGTTGCTGCGATCAGGGCATCCACACAATCTTATTGGGGCATCCTCAGCATATTTATGCGTTATGGCGCTAAGAATTATGCTTAAAGTTTGCCAGCTAGGAAAAAACTAACTTATCCAAGTTCTGTTTTTGAATAACCAACTTAAAGATGCCTTGAACCCTGACGGTAAAACTCCACTCTAAACTCGCTTTTGTCCTTCTACAGCTAGATGTAAACGCCAATCAGGTAAAACTTACCCTCTAGCTCGAACAAATACACCAGTGAATATACTTAGCTAGCTTTAAACTTTAAATAATCTTTAAAAAACGCCCTATTATATAAATTTTTGATGAAGTTACCAGTCCTCGCCAATTTTAATAGACCAATTATATAATGTCTGGATGCGATGGCGGGGTAAATTGTATTTTTGGATACAATTTACCCGGCTCCAGCAGTCACGGCAGACCCTTACTGCTCTGGCGATCGTTCTCACTTCTCGGTTTACTGAATTTTTTCTAGTGCGGCAGCTACCTACAGGTTAGCAATCGCTTTATACCACCCGTTTTGCAGCGATCGCCTGCTTCTCTAACGCGCCTGGAGAGGAGGGCATGGGCACGTAGTTAAAACTTGCCCAAATCAATTTACATTGAAAAGCTTGGCACTTTTACTTTATATTTTATAAGTATAAATATTCAATATTTGTTGTAATAATTTCCAACGTGAAGATACGTTTTGCCCAACGTCTTTGCGAAATTTAGTTTCTAAGGATACTGAGCTATAAAGATATCTGTAAACTTTTTTAATTGTTCTTGAGATGGAATAACCGACTCCTGAAAAACAAGATTCCATTCCACCAGTATTGACCCTAAAATCGTGAGTAAAGTTTTCATCTTCATCAACCAGAATATGAGTCCCGCCTCTAGCAACAACTCCTACTCCCCAAAGCTCTGGCCGAAATATTATTTTAGGTTTGATTCCAGAGGCCACACTAAACAATAATCGATCCACGTTTTTGAGTAAAAGAATTTCACTTGAGAGTTCTGGATCGCCAAAACGTGCAGTAAATTCTAGAAAAACAGGTTTATGCCGTTGGGAATCCACCATAAAGTTAACATCAAGAGGCCCACAGTAACCTAAAGATTCCAAAACTTGTGGTAGCGCTTCTAGAAAGCATAAGCTGTGTCTAAGGTCAAAAGCATTTCGTGCTACAGTTCCCATCCCTGGAGTATTTGGTCCTCGATCGCCATCAAAAGCCCGTTTAAATTCAAAATTTACATTGAGAAGCACTATATTTCTGCCTTGGCACATCAAGGAAAGAGCTACTTCCTGTCCTTCTATATACTCTTGAACAATAACATCACCCTCTGACAAAGCTTGGAAAGCTGCTAAAAGCTCAGTAGCGTTATTAGCAAATAACGTACCGCGCCCTCCAGCCAATCCATCAGCTTTGATTACCAAACGACGATTAGGTAACGTCTGTTGTTGAAGTAACCATTGCTGCCGATCGCGATCGCGCACGATTTCAGTTGATGGTACAGACAAACCACTAGCACGAGCAATTGAGATACCATAAGCCTTTGATGTCTCCAGCTGGGACGCTTTTTGATTAACCCCAAAAACCAGGTAATTACCTTTTGATTGATAAATGAGCGCATCAACTAAACCCACATCAGAAGATTCTACGTGAAGGCAGACTACCAAATCGGGTTTTAGCTGATTAACTAAATTTAGAATTTCGCTAACGCGACGAATCTGTTGCCAAGCTGGTTCTTCCTTATATCTGATTGGGAGTGGTATTGACAATAACCCTTTAAGTTTCGTCTCTAAAAATCCAGGAACTGCTAAAACTTCATGTCCTTCAGCCAAAAGAACTCTAGCAAGAGCTATTGTTCTGAGATCGTTTCCCACAATAACAATTCTCATTGTTTTAACTCCGTCAAAAATTCCAATAACATAAGCTTTAGAGTGTTCTGCATCGGCAATTGCTTCTCAAAACTTATATTAGAGAGTGGTAGACCCATATCCAAAAGGTTTCTGAGGTGAGAAGGTATCGGTATTTGCAGCAATTTGAATGCTGTTTCTGTACATCCGCATTTAATATCCGCAATCAATTCCTGCAAAGTCTGCTCTAGATTGTAAAAACCTTCTCTAATAGATGCTTGTGTCAAGTACGGCTGACTGTTAGTTCCAGCCATCACCACAGATAAAGCAACTAAGGCTCCAGCAAGACAATCCGAATCTTTGGCAAGGGGTTTCCAGATAATTCCAGGTGTGAAAGGCTCTAGTTGCCAGCACCGATGAAGATTTAAAAGGTGATAAACAAAAGATGAAACAAGGGCATAACTTGTGACTGTATGAGCGTGTGCTATGTCAGCAGCAATATCTGCTAATGCACTACAAATAATCCGAAATACTGCCTCTTGTGAGATAGGAACAGACGCAAAAGCTGATAGCTCAAAATTAGGATGATTTGGAAAAATAGGCCATAATCCATCTGTATGACCTATTTCATGAGCAAGAATTGATTCCAGGATGGCACGGTTTTTTCGGGATTCGCTATCAGCAAGTTCTTGTATACGATCTTTCATCAATGGAACTGCAACTGGAGTGAGCCAATCTATAGCAATATCCCATCTTGCACGCCAAGTAGTTAAAAATTCAAGACTAAGACAAACAGACTGTGGAAGATTGTCTCCTCTGGGAGCTGCGCTATCGAGAAATAAAACTAGATGACGGCCTGTTGCATACGGCCCGATTCCGGCTTCTAATTCTACTGGTAAATGAAGTGGAAGTAAAGGAACGTTCTCAGGCCATTGTTGCTTGACTTCTTCATATTCCTGATAACAAGGGCGAAATACTAGGATGTTAAGATGAGTTGTTTTCCACGAAATCAGAGGTGCAACAATAGCGAGACGCTCTACACGATTGCCCAAGGCAGCTACTAAGCTGTAGCGTGCCATATTATAGTCAGCAATATTACCAGTCACTACCGCATTAGCCCAAGTTGCCAGTACATCCTTTCCGCACTGGCAAAGACCCGCCGCCCTACCTAACTTAGTTAGGGCGTGTTCCATTTTCGATGAGTTCAACATAAGCTTTGTCCACAGATAAGGCAATAAC
>NZ_JACJUP010000612.1:0-4043 GCF_014748295.1 Planktothrix sp. FACHB-1355
AGATGTGTCAAAATCACACAACTTCCTAAAAAATCATGGGGGAAGAAACGCAGTTAAAGGATTGGCTATTCGTAAAACTGACAGGCCGCTGGATATTAATTCTAGCCGTTGCTGCCTCTCTGGGCACTACCGCCTTGGGTTTATACAAGTTTAACGAATTCAAGAACGCACAAAACAAACAGCCAGAACCCGTCGCCACCGCGCCAGCAAAAATCGAGGTGACAGCCTTGGGGCGTTTAGAACCGCAAGGCGAACTGATAAAACTCTCTGCGCCTAGTTCTTTGGAAGGAACGCGGGTGGCACGCTTGCTGGTGAAACAGGGAGATAAAATTGAAAACGGGCAAATAATTGCCTTTTTGGATAGCTACGAACAGCGTTTGGCATCTTTGGAAGAAGCCAAAAGACAAGTGCAAATTGCCCAAGCTAATCTGGCTAAAGTAAAAGCTGGGGCAAAAGCGGGGGAAATTGGGGCGCAGAAAGCTGAAATCACTCGCTTGCAAGCACAACTGGATGGAGAGAAGAAAACTCAACTCGCCACCATCGCCAGACTGCAAGCACAACTGGATGGAGAGAGAAAAACTCAACTCGCCACCATCGCCAGACTGCAAGCGCAACTCGATGGGGAAAAGAACGCTCAAAAGGCAGCTATTGCTAGGCTGCAAGCGCAACTCGATGGGGAGAGGAAAACTCAACTTGCCACCATCGCCAGACTGCAAGCGCAACTCGACGGGGAAAGGAAAACTCAACTTGCTACTATTGCGAGATTGCAAGCGCAACTGGATGGGGAGAGAAAAACTCAACTTGCTACTATTGCGAGATTGCAAGCTCAGCAGAACAATGCGGTAGCGGAATTTGAACGCTATCAAATCCTATACAAACAAGGTGCTATCGACACTTCCAGATTTGACAGTAAACGTTTGGAATTGGAAACTTCCCAACAGCAGGTAAATGAAGCGCAAGCTAGTCTGAAAAGGACTCTGGAAACTCTGATTCAGCAAATTAATGAGGCGCAAGCTACCCGCAACCAAAGTGAGGGAACTTTGCGAGAGCAGATTAATGAAGCTAAAGCTAATTTGACGAAGACCGATCGAACTTTGATTGAGCAGATTAATGAAGCTAAAGCTAATTTGACGAAGACCGATCGAACTTTGATTGAGCAGATTAATGAAGCTAAAGCTACGCTGATCAAGACAGAACAAACTTTAGTTGAGCAGATTAATGAAGCCCAATCGACGCGCAGCCAAACTATAAATACTTTGCTCGAACAAATCGAGCAGGCTAAAGCAACTTTAAACCAAATTGCCGAGGTGCGCCCGACGGATGTGCAAGCGGCGCAAGCGGAGATCGATAAAGAGATGGCTACAGTCAGAAAGGCACAGACAGATTTGGATTTGGCTTCTGTGCGATCGCCCCTCGTCGGTCAGGTTTTGAAAATTAATGCCCGTCCCGGCGAACGCATCGGCGATAATGGCATTATCGAACTCGGACAAACTGACCAAATGTATGTAGTGGCAGAAGTTTATGAAACCGAAATCGATCGGGTGCGTTTGGGTCAACCGGCTAGTGTTTCTAGCAGCGCTTTCACTGGTAAATTAAAAGGAACTGTTGACCAACTCGGTTTAAAAATAGGCAAGAAAAATATTCTTAATGATGACCCCGCAGCCGATCAAGATGCTAGAGTCGTGGAAGTAAAAATTCGTCTCGACGAATCCGATAGCAAGCGAGTCGCCGGCTTGACTAACTTGCAGGTGGAAGTGGCAATTGATGTTTCGCCGACCTCATCTAATAATACGGATATTCCAGAGATATCTCCAGCGGGGGAACGGGGGAGTGGGGGAGCAGAGAAACAATCAATTATGAACAATCAACTATGAAAGTACCTCTAGCATGGCTCCAACTGACTCGCGAAAAAATGCGCCTCGTAGTTGCACTGGCAGGGATCGGTTTTGCCGACTTGCTTATGTTTATGCAACTGGGTTTTAAAACTTCTTTGTTTGAAAGTGCGATCGCTATTCACAAGCGCTTTCAAGGAGACTTGGTTTTAATCAGTCCTCGCTCGGAATTTATCGCCCAAATGGTGAGCTTTCCTCGCACTCGTTTGTATCAAGCGAAAGGATTTGAAGGTGTAGAATCGATTAGCTATTTGTATATTGCACCGGGAAAATGGAAAAATCCAGCTAATCCCAGTTACAATCGCTCGATATTTATTTTCGGTTTCGATCCGGAAAGACCAGTTTTTGATATGCCAGAAGTTAATCAGCAACTGGATAGGATAAAATTGCCGGATGTTTATCTATTTGACCGCAAATCTAGGGCTGAATTTGGGCCTGTGGCCGAGCAATTTGAAAAAGGAAATCCTGTTGTAACTGAATTAAGCGATCGCAAAATCAAAATAGGAGGATTGTTTGACCTTGGCGTGTCGTTTGCAGCCGATGGGAATGTCATCACCAGCGATTTGAATTTTATTCGCGTTACCAAACGCTCTATGGACACAATTGATGTGGGTTTTATCAAACTAAAACCGGGTGCAGACCCGCAAGCTGTCCTGGAAAATATGCAGAAAAAGTTGCCCGACGACGTGAAAGTGCTGACGATGGAAGGGTTTATTCAAATGGAGAAAAAATACTGGGAAACCGGCACAGCGATCGGCTTTATTTTTGGTTTGGGTGTAGCGATGGGATTTATTGTTGGCATCGTGATTGTTTATCAAATACTTTATACCGATGTGGCAGATCATTTGCCTGAATATGCTACACTAAAGGCTATGGGATATACCGACTTGTATCTTTTAGGTGTGGTATTCCAAGAAGCAATTTTACTTTCAATATTAGGCTACATTCCCGGATTTGTGATTTCTTTGGGATTGTACAATCTCGCTAAAAGTGGCACTGGTTTACCGATGGGAATGACCTTCGATCTGGCATCAACAGTGTTTGTATTAACGGTCGTGATGTGCTTTGTATCGGGTGCAATAGCAGTGCGTAAACTACAAGGCGCAGATCCGGCGGATATCTTTTAATATCAAGTCAAAAGTCAAAAGTCAAAAAAGAGAATGGGCTAGTGGGACTTGACCGCTTATAAATAAACAACGAACAATCACCAATGAGCAATCAACCAGTTGTTTTAATTGAAAATCTCAACCATTACTTTGGGCAAGGTTCCCTCAAAAAACAAGCTTTATTTGATATTAACCTAGAATTAAGAAGGGGAGAAGTTGTCATCTTAACCGGGCCGTCAGGGTGTGGAAAAACCACCTTACTAACGTTAATTGGGAGTTTGCGATCGCCTCAAGAAGGCAGCTTGAAAATTTTAGGCCGAGAAATGCGGGGTGCCGGCAAAAAACAACAAGTAGAAATTCGTCGGCAGATTGGCTATATTTTCCAAGCACATAACTTGCTGAAATGCTTAACTGCCGAACAAAATGTGCGAATGTCGATGGAACTGCACAATGGCATTTCTGTACGAGAAGTGAAAGCAAAATCGGTGGCTATGCTAGAGGCTGTAGGCTTGGGAAATCGAGTCGATTACTATCCGGATAACCTTTCTGGGGGACAAAAACAACGGGTAGCGATCGCACGCGCCTTAGTAAGTCATCCCAAATTAGTTTTAGCAGACGAACCCACCGCTGCGCTAGACAGCAAATCAGGTCGCGATGTCGTGGAATTAATGCAGCGTTTGGCCAAAGAACAGGGGTGTACCATCTTAATGGTGACTCACGACAACCGCATTTTAGATGTAGCCGATCGCATCGTTAGTATGGAAGACGGTCGTTTGATCCAAGATACAACCGCAGCCCTTGCATCTCATAGTTAGCCGACAGGAGAATTTTTTACAGGACTTACGCCTCTTGTGACTCAATTGATATCAAAAAACTATAACCCATTGCTTTATTGGACTATTGCCTGCCATAAATGCGTTTTCGATCGCACCGCTCGGTTTCGGAATAACCACGCGGGCGCTGATGCAAATCGGGTTAGTCTGAGCAATTTTAGATTTTAGATTGAGGATGAACGGTAAAAATGCGTTGCAGTACACCCAATCCC
>NZ_JACJUP010000613.1:0-4040 GCF_014748295.1 Planktothrix sp. FACHB-1355
AGTGTTACCGACAACTGGGTCAGATCATTTACCTGTAACAACAGAATTGATTCAGATCCCAAGTTAATAATTCTTGTGTAGGTTGGGTTGAATAAACCCAACCCAACCTACTGAATAAATAGCTTTCATCTGTGTTCATCTGTGTTCATCTGTATTCATCTGTGGTAAAATAAAATCAACTAAGAATCACCGGTAAACCTACTTCTCTCGGTTGTACAAATTTACCATTAAAACCGACCGCCTTATTCTCAAAAGTTCTCGCTTCTGCCAACGCCTGACGCAATTCTGCACGTTCTAAATCATCATCAACTCCACCCAAAATATACACGAGTAATTTCGCCGCTAAATCTCTACCCGCAACTAAAATCCGCTTCTTGTTCGGGTCGTACAAAACACCGTACCAAAGCGACTCCGGATACTCCATATTACTAAATCCATCATCCGTATCGAACTTGCGAAGTTTATCAAAAACACTCTTCAGCGGCATCTTTTTCCGAAATATCATAATTCCCAAAGCTTGCGCCAAAGCTACTTGTCCCACCGGACGAAAAATCATGTTTCCTTCCCCGCCATCTTTCTCAAAACTGAAGCGGCGCAATTGCGGTGTTTCCTCTCCCGATTCCAATCTTTGGTAACTCGGTAAATTTGCTAAATTATCGAACAATTTGTGAAATTCCTCGAAAGCTTCTTCCAGTTCCTCATCATCGGGACGCATAGGAATTAAACCTTTATCTTGCGACGGTTTCCAGTGCGGAAATTTTTGCCCTAAATAGCGTTCTGACATTTCAGTTAACGCTTGCAACGTGGTTAAAACCGTTGATTTTGTTGCCACTGTAGCGCTATCCCAATTCACGCGAGGATTGCGACTTGGTTTATCTTTTAACAATGGATGGGTAACGGCAACTTTTCTGGCAATTATCGCAAAACCGTTATTTTCATCTAATTGCGCTAACTGTCCTTTTGTTAAAGGTGCCGCCATCAAATTAACGTGAACAAAAATCGACCTGACTCGCCGCCTCGCTTCTTCGCGAGTTTCCCCCGGAACGACAGCGCAAATAAATTCAATGCCTATCTTTTCTTTGGCTAAATTTTGTAAATAGGAGGAATCAACTTGAAACTCTTCACTTAAATCATCTACAGTAATAAAACTTCCGGCTGCTTTTTTATCCTTTTTATATCGCTGGAGTTTGCCGGTTTGAATTAACTCCATTAATCCCTGCACTCCCATGAGACGATGTTGACCGTCCAAAGCAAAAATTGTCACGTCATCGGAGACATTCAACAACCCGACTTTCGCATCTTTATCTAATGGCATGAAATCAGCAGTAGATTTAATTGCCTTTCCTTC
Source organism: Planktothrix sp. FACHB-1355 (assembly GCF_014748295.1). NCBI lineage: Bacteria > Bacillati > Cyanobacteriota > Cyanophyceae > Oscillatoriales > Microcoleaceae > Planktothrix > Planktothrix sp. FACHB-1355. Next base: position 1,349 of record NZ_JACJUP010000613.1, read on the forward strand.
TGTACTCCATTCCGCAGATTTGGGATTGTCTACCCACGGTTGATTTATGACTACTAAAACTGGTGGGAATTTGTGATGTTTTCGCGCTGCTAAATACTGCGCCAAAGCTGCTTGACGCGACCAATCTAAAGGTCGTTGTTGAATTTCTTCTATCGTTTCTGCATCAATTTCAATATTTTGGGTATCGGGATTGAATTTGGGACGGAAAAGCGGTAGGCGCGATGCAAATCGAACGCGACTGGAAAACCATTCTAGGGTGACAGAACCGATGTATGCTTCCGTTCCTCCCATTTCGATTTTTTGTACCAAAATTTGGTCGTTTCGGCTCAAAAATCGGTCTAAAAGGAGTGCTAAGGCTTGCTTTTCGTTCCAGGATTTGACTGGCGAGGTCTGGTGTAGGGTTGCTGGCGCTGTTCATGGTTGGGGAATGGGACGGGACTCCTCAGAAACCCGGTTTCTTGAAGAAATTCGGCTTCTGTTTTTTAAGACTAGCGGTAAAAAATACCTTAGTCAATATTGTTTTTAAAAATATATGGATATGCAATAATAAAGATAATGGAGATGGAATTGGTGATGCACAATTTAGCTATTATGTCAATATGTCATAAGAAAATTTCATTCGATCGCTAACGATGACACAGACACCAAGCAATAACGGCAATTCCACCAGATTAGACCGAATTGAGGCAATTTTAGAACGCACGGTAGAAGATACTAGCGAATTGCGATCGGCCCTCACCCAGCTTACGGCCCAAACGGTAGCGGATAGAGAAGCAGATGAACGAATTGCGATCGGCTTTGGCCCAATTCACCGGGCGGGTAAACAACTTGGTCGAGAGAATGGGACGATACCAGGAGGAAACTGCGTTTAATAACTCTGAATTAGTGCGAGGACAAGCAATGATGACCGACCCCGACCTAATCAGAGAACTTACATTACGACAAATGCAAAGTGATGAGAGACAAATGCAACTCGAACAAAGTCAAGTGCGACTGGAACAAACTCAAGCGCAAATAGCACAAACTCAAGAACAAATGAGAGAAATGCAGGCATCTATACTAGCAGCACAAGAGAGACAAGAACGCATTTTAGATTATTTAATCCGCCGCAGCGAGTAATTTAAGGAAAATATAACCATGACACAAGCACAAATTCAACTGAAAGAAGAGAGCGAAAATGCTTAAAATTTCTTCTCCATCTTTTGAATATATTTTACCAGTCATTCGGGGAATTCAGTCAGGACGGGAATACTACGTTTCTATGTGTCCCGTGCGATTGTTGCCGAAACTTTTTCCATTAGATGAACAGGAAACGCCGCCAGAGATGAGGGCAAAGCGCACTCTCAACCGCCAACGAGTGCCAGAAATTGCTAAATATATTGTGAACAATCCTAAGCACTATATTTTTTCGGCAATCACCGCATCAATTGATGCGGATATCACCTTTGAACCTATCGGAACGGAAGCGGAAGGCAGAAAAATTGGTCGCTTGCGCGTGCCGATGGATGGAAAGTTGATTATTAATGACGGACAACATCGAAAAGCGGCGTTAGAAATGGCGCTGAAAGAAAATCCAGAATTAGGATATGAGACGATCGCACTTATTATATTCTTAGATATCGGACTGGAACGATCGCAACAAATATTCGCCGACCTCAATCGTTACCCAGTGCATCCCGACCCCTCTTTAAATATCTTGTACGATAATCGAGATAAATATGCTAAAATAGTTAGAGAAGTTGTCAAGCAAGTAGCAGTTTTCCGCAGTTTGACAGATTGCGATCGCAGTACCCTCTCCACCCGTTCCAGTAAACTATTCACACTCAACAGCATATATAATGCTAATCTGGCCTTTTTAGCTAATCATCGGGATGGGGAATGGGAGAGTGCGATCGCAATTGCAGTACGTTTCTGGAATACTGTTAGCAGCAATATACCAGATTGGCAACAAGTTTTATACAAAAAAGTCAGCGCCAGCGAAATGCGACGGGACTACATTCACTCTCACCCCACCGCGCTTACCGCATTAGGCGCAACAGGCGCAACACTCCTCTCCCTTTATCCAGATAACTGGGAAAATCATCTTGCTGGATTGGCACAAATTGACTGGTCGCGTTTTAATGTAGATTGGGAAGGGAAGGTTTTGTCTAAAAGTGGCATTTCTCAGTCCCGCAGCAGCGTTAATTTTATGACTGCTTATATTAAAAAGCGATTGAATTTGCCACTAGCTGCGGATGAGTGATGGAGAATTCCCTTTCTTTAAACCGCAGATGAACGCAGATGTGTTAATTATATCCATCCCAGATGAGCTTTTGCCGTATTGACTGCTATTCTTATCCCACTAGCATTTGCTGTTATTTTGTAAGACTTATTTTTATTTTCAGAATTTGGGTTATATAAAACAACATTCCCGTTCCAAAGATGACTTTTTTTGGCCCAATCAAGTTGAGCTATTTCTGAAGTTTTTTCATCAATAAAATAATTGTTTTCTTTGTCATAGATACAGTATAACAGCCGCCCTAGAATTTCTAGACCAACGCTCCATCCCAAAATACAATTTTCCTTAAATGCAGCCACTTCTTCAACTGTCAATTCTTGAACGTTGGTTTCAAAAATATCTCGCGTATCTCTGCATTCCGAGAAAAACTGATTTAGGCATATAACCAAAGCTTCAGAGATCGGAAGAGCGTCG
>NZ_JACJUP010000614.1:0-4095 GCF_014748295.1 Planktothrix sp. FACHB-1355
GAGTCAATTTTAATCTATCGACAAAATTATCAGATACAAGATTGGTACTTTTACTCACTTGTGAGTATAGTAAAGCAAAAATCCTGTTTAGCCCTCTGGTTTGAATATTGCAAACAAAGCGACGAAGGATAAAATTTTCAATAACTTGAAGAACAAAAACAAATTCTTCCTTAGTAATTTTATTCTTCATCCAATCATCATAGCAATTTAAAAGGAATGGATAGACAGTTGCAATATCTAAGCGATTTAAGCGGTGAAGATGTTTCCGCACAATTTCATTAGGCTCTCGCTCTGGATTCAAAAGTATTGCATAATATTGGGAGAATACACACAAATCCTTTAAATAGGAAAGCGCATCGTTATTACTAATTCTATCTTTGATTTCAAAATAAATTTCATTCTGCTTAATTTCCACACCACTTTTAGTCAGATAGTGACGAATAAACTCTGTCAAGTCTTCACCTAGCAATTTTTGCATAGGTTGCCAATATTGAGTATATACAGACTCTTGTTCTTCTGTATGGATTCGCATGAAAAAATAATTGCGAATCAAATCCGCTTGAGTAAGAGGTCTTCCCTTGGCATTCAGACTTTCAAAAACTAAATAAGGATCGTCATCCGCACTGAGAACGACACTTACAAGAGAAAGATTGCTACAAATAACTTTCTTGATTTTTTGAAGTTCTAATCTTTCTTTGTTTAGCCGAAGCTGTTTTTCAAAAAATCTATAGCATTCTAAAATCCCACTTTCATTAACTTGAGATACTGAATCTATTATCTGGTGGAATGCTACACGATCTACTTGTGTAGGCTGTAATTTATAATAATCCGGTCTATCTTCATAAGAATTGACGAGAAACCTATCATTGATTTCTGCTGCTAATTTTTCCTCTGACTGTTTTGCCGTATCTCTCAAAGCAGAAAGCAATATAAAAATAGTAGTCAATCGCTGTTGTCCATCAATCAATAAATACTTGTTGACACCTTCAGGAACAGATGTGGTAGGCATGGTGACAATAGAACCCATAAAGTGAGGACGAGGATTATCTGCCTTACAGAGTTCTACAATATCGTTCCACAATGCTTGCCACTCTGGTTTTTTCCAGCTATATTGTCTTTGGAATAGAGGTACTACATATTGCTGTGTTCCTTCAATTATTTTTTGTAGCTTTGTTTCTGAGGCTTGCATTTATTTCTACTCCTTTATAGTCGTCAATTATAGCATTATTACCCTGGCCTTCCCCATTGATGGTAGTTCGCAACCAGACTAACAGAGCTAACCTCTGTTACGATCTGCATTTGCTCTATAAACACATATTTTTTCTATATTCCATATTCAATTTACTGTCAAGATATATTCAATAAAGTTCGCTTTTCGAGACTTGGAATTACAAATTTAGCTTATGTACTGTCCGCTCAAGCTATCGCCTGAGTATAATAGATACTGAGGGGGTGAGGGTGAGGCTTTATGAAATGCGATCGCATTTTTTTAAACCACAATTCCAGTTGAGCTAATTTCGTGAATTTTTTCATTACAAATCCTTGCAACTTGTTTGCTTAGCACATCTGACTTTAAAGCAATTATCTCTAATAAACCAGCTTTCTAGGCACAAATCAACCAGACAAACATAAATCTGGCTACTCCAACAGCCAAAACTGTCCCCTTCTATGGCAACCTGAAAAACAGAGAGGAACCGCCAAAGTAAAGAACAGGTTATGCAAACTCTGCCCAATCCAACCGCCACCAGTCAACCCACTTTCGATACCACCATCAAGCGGCGCAAAACCCGTCCCGTTAAGGTGGGAAATGTGACGATCGGCGGTGGCTATCCAGTTGTCGTACAATCGATGATCAACGAAGATACCCTCGACGTGGAAGGGTCTGTTGCTGCGATTCGTCGCTTGCACGAGATTGGTTGCGAAATTGTCCGCGTTACAGTTCCCAGTCTCGCACACGCCAAAGCATTAGCGGAAATCAAACAAAAACTTCTCAAAACTTACCAAGATGTGCCGCTAGTCGCCGACGTGCATCACAATGGTATGAAAATTGCCTTGGAAGTTGCCCAGCACGTTGACAAAGTGCGGATCAATCCGGGATTGTACGTATTTGAAAAGCCAAAATCCGATCGCACCGAATACACCAAAGCCGAATTTGACGAAATTGGCGAAAAGATTCGCGAAACTCTAGAACCGCTGGTAGTTTCCCTGCGCGACCAAGGTAAAGCTATGCGTATCGGCGTCAATCACGGTTCCCTCGCCGAAAGAATGGTGTTTACCTATGGCGATACTCCCGAAGGTATGGTAGAGTCTGCTTTAGAATTCATTCGCATTTGCGAATCTCTCGACTTCCGCAACTTGGTTGTTTCCCTGAAAGCTTCGCGAGTGCCGGTGATGTTAGCAGCTTATCGCTTATTGGCACACCGCATGGATGAACTGGGTATGGACTACCCCCTGCATTTGGGCGTCACGGAAGCGGGAGATGGGGAATACGGTCGCATCAAGTCTACTGCCGGGATTGCTACACTTTTAGCTGATGGCATTGGGGATACTATCCGGGTTTCTCTTACCGAAGCTCCGGAAAAAGAGATTCCCGTCTGCTATAGTATTCTGCAAGCTCTGGGATTGCGGAAAACAATGGTGGAGTATGTCGCCTGTCCTTCCTGCGGTCGCACCTTGTTTAACCTAGAAGAAGTCCTGCACAAAGTACGGGAAGCCACCAAACATCTCACGGGGTTAGACATAGCAGTAATGGGCTGCATTGTCAACGGCCCTGGAGAAATGGCAGATGCCGACTACGGTTATGTTGGCAAACAGCCCGGTTATATTTCCCTGTATCGCGGCAGAGAAGAAATAAAAAAAGTCCCAGAGTCTCAAGGTGTTGAGGAGTTAATCAACTTAATCAAAGCAGACGGTCGGTGGGTAGATCCTTAAAAACCCTATCCGGTGTTGAATTTGGCTAAGCACAATAGTGGTATTCACTGAACATTTCCACAAAAAGCCTGTGTTAAATTGGGCTTACTCCCATTGCAGTTTTTCCCTTCCGGCTCAGAGATAAAGATGGTTATAGCAAAACGTGGACTCGTTTTAGGTGCAACAGCCGCAGTATTGACGACTGTGGCAGTAACCGGCGCTGGTATTCACCTTTCAAGTCAAGCTTTCTTTCGCGATAGTCCAAAAGAATTGGTTGATGAGGTCTGGCAGATAGTCGATCGCAACTACGTAGACGGTACCTTCAACCAAGTTGATTGGCAGAAAGTTCGCAACGAATATCTGAGCCGGAACTACACCAGCAAGGAGGAAGCTTACAAGGCAATCCGGGAAATGTTGAAAAAACTGGATGACCCTTACACCCGGTTTATGGACCCCGAAGAATTCAAGAGTATGCAAATTGATACCTCTGGGGAACTGACTGGTGTTGGTATTCAACTTTCCCAAGATGAAGACAGCAAAAAACTGGTTGTAATCGCGCCGATTGAAGGTACGCCAGCGGCTAAAGCTGGGGTGCTTGCCAAAGATATCATCCTCAAGATAGATGGCAAGAGTACCGATGGTATGGATGTCAACGATGCAGTCAGCTTGATCCGAGGCCCAGTGGGTACAGAAGTGACGCTGACTGTGATGCGAAACAATCAGCAAAAGATATTTAAGCTGAAACGCGATCGCATCGAAATCCATCCCGTCCGCTACAGTCGCACTCAAGATATCCCCGGCGGCGTTGGCTACATCCGCCTGAATCAGTTCAGCGCCAATGCAGCAGGAGAAATGCGTGCGGCAATTCAAGCACTAGAAAAGCAAGGAGTTTCTGGCTACGTTTTGGATCTGCGTTCTAACCCAGGCGGACTCCTCTACGCCAGCATCGATATTGCCAGAATGTGGTTGAAAGATGGTGGCATTGTCTCCACAGTAGACCGTCAGGGAGTAAGCGATCGCCAAAAAGCAAACAACCGCCAACTTACCAATAAACCCTTAGTTGTGCTGGTGGATGGCGGATCGGCAAGTGCCAGCGAAATTCTCTCTGGGGCGCTGCAAGATAACCAACGCGCCGTCCTCGTCGGCACAAAAACCTTCGGCAAAGGCTTAGTGCAGTCAGTACGC
>NZ_JACJUP010000615.1:0-4095 GCF_014748295.1 Planktothrix sp. FACHB-1355
GAAGAAACCAAGCGCCTACTCGAACGGGAAATCCAAGAAACAACGCAAGCGAAAGAGAAAAATTGGGCCGAACGGGAGCGTACTTTGGCAACAAATCAAAAATTATTGGAAGAGTATCAACGCAAAGCTGCGGCATTCCCCGGCGAACTGGACGAAGCTATTAAGAAATCGCGGGAAGAAGGCATTCGAGAAGCCGATCGAGAAGCGAAAGTTAAGGCGGATTTATTAGACAAAGAGTGGGAAGCGACAAAGCAAGGTTACGAGTTACAAATTCAGTCATTAGAAGCCAAGATTCAGCGACAAACAGAACAAATTACCGAAATTTCCACGCAACTGCAAGCCACATTGCGACAAGCGCAAGAATTGGCAATGCGTGCTTTTGAAAGTTCATCAAATCGGTTTGCAGCCAGAGCGGAAAAATCCGAATCCTAAGTAGGTTGGGTTGAGGTACGAAACCCCAGACTTGCACCAGGGTTAGAAACCGGGTTTCTTGCTTCTTCAAATCAAGAGCCAAGATTTTTCCTTAAGAAACCCGGTTTCTCAAATCTTGTACGAAACCCAACAAAAATGGGAGTTATGACAATGTTGGGTTTCGCTCAACTTAACCGGAATGAAAAGTCGGTTTGAGAGGAAACCACAGATATCCACAGATGAACACAGATGAACACAGATAGGTTCTAACTGTCTCGTGCCAGAATGAATGCAAAGATTGAGGAAACTTGGATGTCTGTGACACCATCGATCAAAGTACCTCCTTTGGAAAGTGGCGATCGCCTTACCCGCCAGGAATTTGAACGACGCTACGATGCTGCACCTCGCATCAAAAAAGCAGAACTGATCGAAGGAGTTGTTTACGTGGCTTCACCTCTGCGCTTTACCAATCATGCCGAACCTCACAGTTCTATTATCACTTGGTTGGGAGTTTACCGTGCTGCTACTCCTGGCGTTCGTTTGGGGGATAATCCTACCGTTCGGTTAGATTTAGATAACGAACCGCAACCAGACGCACTTCTGCGTTTGGAACCGGAAGCAGGCGGGAAATCTCGCATCACCGAAGACGATTACGTGGAAGGCGCACCGGAGTTAATTGTGGAAATTGCCGCCAGCACAGCTGCTTACGATCTCAACGATAAACTCAGAGCTTATCGTCGCAACGAGGTGCAAGAATATTTAGTGTGGCAAAGATACGAAAATCGCTTGGATTGGTTCAGCTTGCAAGAAGGCGTGTATATTCCGTTTACACCAGATGAAACGGGGATAATTCGCTCTCAAATATTTCCAGGTTTGTGGTTAGCAGTTTCCGCATTACTCAACGGCGATTTAGCAACCGTTCTCTCCGAATTGCAGAAAGGATTGGCGAGTGGGGAACATCAAGAATTTTGCGATCGACTGAGAAAACCTTAAGCCTTCAATCACTCAGAACCTATCCGAAAAATCCAATTATACCCAGCATACCTTACGATAAATCTAGATCCACATCCGTGTTTATCTGTGTACCCTTCGGGAAGGCTATCGCCTACATCTGTGGATATCTGTGGTAAAAAAATCACTTACCAATTTTCGGAGCGGGTCTTACTCCTTACATCTCTTCGATTTTGATTTGTAAAAGGATCTCACGAATATCTTCTATCGTGTCTTTCTCCAAGCTGACTGCCTTTTGGATAACGAAGAAGCGAGAACCAATGTTTCTGAGATGGAAAGGAATCTTTTGAGTTGGAATATCCCAGTCAACGCCACCATCCGCTAAACCCTGTCCTTCTACCCGCTCAAAAGTGACTTTGGTGTAGCCGCCATTCAAGTGCATCAAAACCCGCACTGGTTCTCGATCGTAATTAGTCATGATGTTTTTACAAACACAATTCGATCTTCCAATGGCACAGCTAAATATAGCATACGCTCAGGCTCGCGAGCCTCCAAAGCATAGCGATAGTTAATGTTTTTCCTGCGATTTTGGCCATTTCACTTTCATCATAGCTGTTGATGTCGAGTCCGGGCAAGATGCCCATCCCACAAGAGATTTTGTCAACCAATTAAACTTTGAGGTTAACTTATGCCTACCAAACGTCCCAACGAGAAGAATACCAAGGCTGAAATTCTGGAAGCATTTAACGAATTGTTGCAAGAAAAGAAAGAATTGGAGACAAAAATGAATCAAAAACCAGAAATCAAACCAACAGAAGTACGTAACGGCAACGGGAATGGTAAATCGACAACGGAAGTACCTATCAAACCTGTCCAAAATCAACAGAAAATGGAATCGATTATTGAGGGATTGAACCGACTGCAATTAAACTTCGGTGGCGCAGTTAGCGACTTATCGGAAAAACTGACGATCGAAGCTTTTCAACTCCAAGAAGTGCAGCGCAAAGTCGCAGAGGAAAACCAGCAATTAGAAGCGCTACACAATCTGCAAGTAACTGATGGTAGTTTGGCTACTTTAATCGAACAATACGAAGAAAGTTCCAAAACTTTTAACGAAGAACAACGTCAGCGTCGGGAAGAAGTCGATCTGACAATAACTCAAGCACGGAAAGCGTGGACAAAGGAACAGGAAGAACACCGCCGCTTTATCAAAGAACGCAACGAAACGCAAGGGAAGACTCGCCAACGCGATACTCAAGAATACTCTTACGATTTGACTTTGCAACGCCAACTTTCTGATGAGGAATACGAACAAGAGAAGAAGCGTTTGTATGGCGAATTGGATGAGTTGAAACAAGCTCGCGAAAAAGAATGGGCTGAAAAAGAAAAGGCGATCGCAGAACGGGAAACCCAATTTAACGAACTGAAAACTAAAGTCGAAAATATGCCTAAAGATTTGGAAAATGCGATTAAACGCGCCAAGGATGAAGGCAAGGGTATCGCAGGTCACCAAGCCAAAATTAAAGCAGATTTGCTTGCCAAGGAAATCGAAGGTAGCAAGCGCACTTACGAGTTGCGAATTAATTCGCTCATGGAAACTATCCAAAATCAAGATACTCGCATCGGTACACTTTCCAAACAATTGGATGCTGCGCTCAAACAGGTACAAGATTTGGCTGTGAAAGCGATCGAAGGTTCATCCAATGCCAATTCTTTCCAAGCGGTGAAAGAAATTGCGATCGAACAAGCGAAAAATCAAAACAAAGTGAAGTAAATTGCCAATTTCAAATTTCAGATTTCAGATTTATCCAAATTTGAAATCTGAAATCTCAAATCTGAGATTACCGAGGAGATATCTGTATGAAATATACCAAAATCGATTTGAGCAACCTTGTCGGCATCAGTCACGATGATGAATATTTGGGATTAATTATCGATCGGGGAGATAGCATAGATGTAATTGAAATTCCCGCACCCGTTGCAGCTTATGAAGGATTGGTACAATTAGATGCAGTCGTATCCTCAAACTCTCCCGAACTCGCTGCATCTGTTGACTTTTACGAACTGCCTGGTGTACAATCGGAAATACCAATGTTACCCGTACATTCGACAATGGCAAACTCAATAGGATACGATAGCGATCGACACCTATTGCAAGTCGAATTTAAAAACGGTTCCGTTTATCAATATGAAGGCGTGGATGAAGAAATCTGGGAGGAAATGATCTCGACCGATTCACCCGGAAAATTTTACAATCGGGAAATCAAAGGTTACTATCGTTCTCGCCGACTTGATTCCGATTCTGCACATTGAAGTCCGCCTGGGGTTCAAACCCCAGCGTCATAGCGAAAGTCCGTTGAAACGGACTGAAGAAAATAGAAATTTAGTCGGTTTAAACCGACTTTGCCAACAGCATTATCTATTTTTACGGGGATTTTAGCTAAACGAAATTTCTTTATTCTTGAGCCCGCCTGCGCGGGCTTGGAATTTGGTATTAAAATGCAATTTTCAAGACGAATTTAAGGATAATAAGGTTGGCGGATATACCCAAAGAATTGAACCGAGTGCAGATTTGCTTGCCAAACTAGAAAAGGCGAAAACAATACGCGATCGCATCAATATTTACGCAAAAGCAGGCATTTGGCAAGATACAGTTACAAATTTAGCACTATATTTGACCCAAAAGCGCAACAATTTGCCTTTTTTAATCTGCCCATGCGTGGTGTCAATTAT
>NZ_JACJUP010000616.1:0-4091 GCF_014748295.1 Planktothrix sp. FACHB-1355
TAACTTTCAAAAACTTAGGTCTTTCAGAAACACGGGTTGAACATCTAGAAAAATTAGGAATTACAACTCCGACTACAATCCAATCGCAAGCAATTCCCCAATTGCTTGCAGGTAGGGATGTAGTAGGTCAATCGCAGACTGGAACAGGTAAAACGGCAGCATTTTCTCTGCCAATTTTGGAAAGAATCGATATCGAGCGGAATGCAGTACAAGCTCTGATTCTGACCCCGACTCGCGAGTTAGCAATGCAAGTTTCGGAAGCAATTCGCGACTTCAAAGTAGATCGCAAATTGTGGATTCTGCCAGTATACGGCGGTCAATCGATCGATCGACAAATTCGCCGCTTGCAACAAGGCGTTCACATCGTTGTCGGAACGCCGGGACGGGTGCTGGATTTGTTGGAAAGAGGCGACCTCAAACTCGGTCAAGTTAGCTGGTTGGTATTAGATGAAGCCGATGAAATGCTGAGCATGGGCTTTATCGACGATGTAGAAAAAATCCTCAAACAAGTACCATCAGAACGGCAGACGGCATTTTTCTCCGCGACAATGCCACCAGCAATTCGGGAATTGGTAGCTAAGTTCTTGCGATCGCCCGTTACAGTTACTGTAGAACAACCAAAAGCCGCACCCAAGCAAATCAATCAAGTCGCTTACATGGTGCCTCGCGGTTGGACGAAAGCTCGTGCCTTACAGCCGATTTTGGAACTGGAAGACCCGGAAACAGCTCTGATATTCGTGCGGACTCGCCGTGCAGCCGCCGAACTGACCAACCAATTGCAAGCAGCCGGTCACAGCGTAGATGAATATCACGGCGACTTGAATCAACAAGCGCGGGAACGGTTATTGCTGCGCTTCCGCAATAAGCAAGTACGTTTGGTAGTTGCTACGGATATAGCGGCGCGGGGATTGGATGTAGACCATCTCACCCACGTGATCAACTATGACCTGCCGGATAGCGTCGAAAGCTACGTCCACCGCATCGGACGTACCGGACGCGCCGGACGGGAAGGAACCGCAATTTCTTTGATCGAACCTTTGGATCGGCGCAAACTGCGCTTAATTGAGCGTCACGTGCGTCAAAGCCTGGTAGTACGATCGATTCCTACCCGATCGCAAATTGAAGCGCGTCAGCTGGAAAAACTGCAAGCGCAAGTGCGCGAAGCTTTGACCGGAGAACGCATGGCTTCCTTCCTGCCTTTGGTCGCCCAACTCGGCGAAGAGTACGACGCCCACGCGATCGCAGCTGCCGCCCTGCAAATGGCTTACGATCAAACTCGTCCGGCTTGGATGCGTTCCGAAAATTACGCCGAGGAAGAAATGGAGTTTGGCACTCCCAAACCCAGGTTGAACAAGCGGTCTAAGACTTCGGAAGAATACAGTAGCGAAGAAGGCGTTTCCGCAAGTGCCAAACCCAGACTGATCCGCCGTTCTCGCACTGCTGAATCATCGAAAGTCGAACTAGGGAACTAAAAGGTAAGAGCTAAAAAGGCAAAAGTAAAGATAATCTTCCCTTTTGCCCTTGTTCTCTGGTTCCGCCAGAGAACAATTTTTCATTTTTTGGCTAAATTACGAATTTAGGGCTCCAGAACTTATCCTCCAAGCTTCTTTCCAACGAACCAAAGGCGAGTTTGCCTCTTTTTAATACAACCAAGGAATCAGTTTTTTGACTTGTTGGCTGTAATCTGAATAATCGGGATATTTTTCACTTAACCAAGTTTCTTCGCGATTAGCTTTGGCATCGAAAAAAGCAAAGATAATAACTGTTGCGATTAAATGAGATAAACTGAATTGAAATATTGTCCAACTGAGTGCGATCGCAATCACGCCGCTATAAACGGGATGTCGCACCAGACTGTAGACACCAGTTTGTACTAATTGCCCTTCTTCGATTGGATAAGGCAATGGTGTTAGCTGCTGTCCTAAATCTAGCAATCCCTTGACAAATAGTACTAATGCTGATATTGCCAATAAAGCAGCGATCGCCCAACTAAAATACAACGATTGAGAATAAGCAAGATTTAACCAAGTTGGGCGGTAAATTGGCAAAAGAATAAAGCCTACGATTAAAGCGGCTTGAAGTAAAACCCAGTATTCGCCTCGACTGTTATTGCGCCAACCTTCACGGGTGAATCCCCATTTAGAGAAGATGTTCATAAATTTACCTAGTTATTTGAGAAGGTGCGTTACGAAGACAGCTAACGCACCCTACGTAAATTTATGCTAACCAGGGACGACTGGCGTTTTCGAGCTGTGCAATTTCATCATCGCTCAGCCGCCAACCCAAAGCACCTGCATTCTGTCTCGCTTGTGCCGCTGTTTTAGCACCCGGAATGGGAATCACATCGCCTTGTGCAATTAACCAATTGAGCGCAACTTGGGCGGGTGTGCGATCGTACTTTTCGCCAAACTCCCGCAGTAGAGAGATCGCAGGTGCGATTTTTGCCAAACCGCTGCGACTGAAGCGAGAATCGAATTTGCGGGCGTCTGTCGGTTCTTTGTAATTTTCGGATGTGTACTTGCCAGTTAGCAAACCTTGTGCTAAAGGACTGTAAGCGAGGATGGTTACGCCTAACTGTTTGGCGGTAGCAACGATACCTTTACTTTCAACTTGTCGCGATAGCAGCGAATAACGCACCTGATTCGTGGCCAAAGGCACACCTCTCGATGCTAGGATTTGGTGAGCTTCGCGCATTTGTTCGGCTGAATAGTTGCTGACGCCCACTGCTGTGATTCTGCCACGCTGCACTTCATCTGCCAAGGCGTTCATCAAGGTATCTTGGCTCATGAAGAAGGCAAAAGGCCAATGTACTTGGTAAAGTGTAACGCGATCGACTTGTAGCCGTTTCAAACTTGCCGTTACCGCGTCTGAAACCGACTCTTTGGTAAATCGCCAAGGTAAGGGGCCGTATTTAGTCGCTATTTCGACTTTTTGGCCACTTTGCTGCATGAACTTACCTAATAACTCCTCTGACAGCCCCATCCCGTATACTTCTGCTGTGTCAAAGAAGTTAACGCCAGCGTCGAGAGAAGCTTGAAAAGCTTCCCAAAGCTGCGCCTCTCCGTAATTTTTGCCATAATTCCAAAACAGTTTATCACCCCAAGCCCAAGTGCCAATACACAAGGGAGTAACGCTGGGGCCATTTCGGCCTAGTGTAATAGTCTGTACTTCTGTTGCCATTTTACTTTACACTTCTTCACATATATTGAGTGTAGCGTTACGACAAAAGGCTCAACCTGGGTCGCTGACAGCTTATCTTTAAAAGAGTAACCGTATCCGACTCGTGGGGCGGCAATATTTTTAAGCTGTTCCACAAGGCAACATTTTTAGATAAAAGTTAGTTTTGTAGCGATCGTCTGTTTGAAAAACTATGTCTAGCGGTGATTTATCAGATATCAAAATAGAAGACAATCCCCAAAAATTGCCCAGACTCAATCTACCTGCGATGTTAAGACTGGGTTTATGCCAAACCGGACTGGGTATGATGTCAGTTCTTACGTTTGGCGTACTCAATCGCGTTCTGATCAGAGAATTGGGAGTACCCGCAACCCTTGCCACAGTCATTTTAGCCTTGACTTTATTTGTAGCGCCAGCGCGAGTTTGGTTCGGGCAGCTGTCAGACACCAAGCCTTTGTGGGGATATCATCGCACAGGATATGTCTGGATCGGTGCAGCCAGTCTGGCGATCGTAGCATTTATCGCCGTGCAAGTGATGTGGCAGGTGGGCGCTAGTTTGAAAGCGGAAGGCTGGACGAATCAAACCTATACCTGGACTGCCTTGCTAGCCTTTTTGTTTGCCCTTTACGGTTTGGCAGTCAGCGCTTGTTCGACGCCGTTTGCCACCCTGCTAGTGGACGTTTCCGACGAAGATAATCGCTCTCAACTGGTGGGAATTGACTGGTCAATGTTGATCGGGGGAACGATTGTCGGCGCAATTATTATTGGGGTATTGCTGAGAAAATTAACTATAAATGCGCCGATAGAGGAGTTACAGGCAGCAATTAATCGCCTGTTTCTGATTGTACCTGCGATCGTATTTGGTTTGGCTTTGCTGGGAACCTGGGGCATTGAGAAAAAATATAGCCGCTATG
>NZ_JACJUP010000617.1:0-4059 GCF_014748295.1 Planktothrix sp. FACHB-1355
GCCCCCTGTCTGATCTTCATCGATGAAATTGATGCGGTCGGACGGATGCGCGGTACTGGTATCGGCGGCGGTAACGACGAACGGGAACAAACTCTCAACCAGCTGCTGACGGAAATGGATGGTTTTGAAGGTAACAGCGGTATCATTATCATCGCGGCTACTAACCGTCCTGATGTTCTCGACGCGGCTTTGTTGCGTCCGGGACGCTTTGACAGGCAGGTGACAGTTGATACACCGGATATTAATGGCCGGTTGGAAATTCTCAAAGTCCACGCCCGTAATAAGAAATTAGCAGAAGAAATTTCTTTGGATGCGATCGCTCGTCGCACTCCCGGATTTAGCGGTGCGGATTTGGCGAATTTGCTCAACGAAGCGGCAATTCTGACTGCACGTCGCCGCAAAGAAGCAATTACTATGCTGGAAATCAACGATGCGGTTGACCGGGTTGTGGCCGGGATGGAAGGTACGCCTTTGGTGGATAGCAAGACGAAGCGTTTGATTGCTTATCACGAAATCGGTCACGCGATCGTCGGTACGCTGCTCAAAGACCACGACCCGGTACAAAAAGTTACCTTGATTCCTCGCGGTCAAGCTCGCGGTTTGACTTGGTTCGCTCCTAACGAAGAGCAAGGTTTGGTTTCCAGAGGCCAACTGAAAGCACGCATTACTGCTGCTTTGGGCGGTCGTGCGGCAGAAGACGTGATCTTCGGCGATGCTGAGGTGACTACTGGTGCTGGTGGCGACTTGCAACAAGTTGCGGGGATGGCGCGGCAAATGGTGACGCGCTTCGGGATGTCGGACTTAGGCCCGCTGTCGTTGGAAAGTCAAAGCAGCGAGGTGTTTCTGGGTCGGGACTTGATGACGCGATCGGAGTATTCTGAAGAAATTGCATCTCGTGTTGATACTCAGGTACGCAAGATTGTGGAGCATTGTTACGAGGATGCGAAGCGGATGATTCGCGAGAATCGGACTGCGATCGATCGAGTGGTGGATCTTTTGGTGGAAAAAGAAACGATCGAGGGTGAAGAGTTTCGGCAGATCGTTGCTGAGTACACTGTTCTACCGGAGAAGGAACAGTACGTAGCTCAATTTTAATCTCAACACTCTAGGTGAATGGTTTGAAGGGGATGGTGTAAATCATCCCCTTTTTTTGTGAATGCCCAAAAGTGATTTTGGGAAGCCTACACCGTAATCTTTGATTCGGTGTAGGAGGATGTCACTAGCAACGCACAGAAACCGCTATCGCGGTTGATAGTGGGGACAATCTTGACATGGCCCTAACGGATTGACTGTACAACGCAGGTAGGGCGAACGAGCATTAAATTTACAGCTGGTGTCACCAATGTATTCGAGTTCAGCAGGTGGCGGCGATATAACCAGGGGTGCAAGGGCAGCTCTATCCATCGCAATTCTCAGCCTTTCTCGCGCTCGCGCCTCTGCTTTACGCATCACCCATACAGAAATTAGCGGCGGTATTAAAGCAACCAAAAAAATTAACAATGTCTTCAGCACACTCGTCTGTACCTGTCTTCATTCAAATTTCCTGACTTTAGGATATTCGGTCAGAAACGATATTATCTGGATTAAGCAGCTTTTGGCTGGCTTGTTTCGATTTTGTGCTAACCTCTTTTTAGGGGAGTTAATTCGGTGGTAGAGTTTGTTGTTAGTACACTTACAAGCGCCTCTCCGGATCTAAATCTCTACTTCATCTGATTCTGGAGAGACTTTATGTCAATCTACGTTGGCAATTTATCCTACGAAGTTACACAAGAAGACATCAGCGAAGTTTTCGCTGAATATGGTACTGTGAAGCGCGTTCAGCTTCCTACTGACCGCGAAACGGGTCGCGTGCGCGGCTTTGCTTTTGTGGAAATGGAAGCAGAATCTCAAGAAGCTGCTGCCATCGATGCCCTTGACGGTGCTGAGTGGATGGGTCGCAACCTGAAGGTTAATAAGGCCAAACCCCGTGAGGATAGGGGCGGCGGTCGCGGTGGAGATCGCCGAGGCGGTAATGGTGGTGGGAAATTCTCTTCTCGCCGCTATTAAGCTTTGCAGCTAAGGGATTGCGTAGCAGTTAATTCGGTAAACTCCTGTTCGAGGGTATTCGGTACACTGAATTCCCTTTATTTATGGCTCTACCCGATGTAAGCTGTTTGATTCTCTTAGGCGATGGCTTGCAAGAGCGCACACTCAGCAAACGTTTGCTAAAGCGCTTAACCTAGCGATCGCAACAATCCAGCTACTAGCCCATGCTTAGGAGTAGACACGATGACCCAAGTGATTGTAGGGGAAAATGAAGGGCTTGAATCAGCTTTACGTCGATTTAAGCGTCAGGTCTCCAAAGCGGGGATTTTTTCAGATATAAAGCGTCTGCGCCACTTCGAGACACCTCCGGAAAAACGCAAGCGCAAAGCTATTGCAAGAAGGCGCAAGAGGAGATTTAACAAATCTCGGTAAATCTTTTCTTCAACTGCAACTTGTTTAATTAGTTTTGATTAACCCCAGAGGCGGCGCATTGTCATCAGGCAATGCGCTTGCTGCATTTTGAGGTAGGGGTTAGGGATTAGGGGTTAGGGGTTAGGGGTTAGGGGTTAGGGGTTAGGGGTTAGGGAAAGAAGAGGCTATAATAGACATCTCCCCCAAAAGAATCTCAAAGGGCAGGCAGGATGCCTACCCCACAAGAATTTTTGGAGATGTCTAGTGAAGGGTTTAGTTGAATTAAGAATCTCCTCACTAACTTCGATCGCTTGCTCGAAATTGAATTAAGTTTCTTTGCATTGCTTGCAGAGATGGAAAAAAGCGAAGACTTCGCCAAATTACATATTCAAAACGAGTGTTTCCCAACAAGGCGATAGCTCTCATTTTATCCGAACCTTAGTTTAGGTTGATTGTGTTTCACTTTGGAGAGCCGATCGCACTTTCACATCATACCCAAGAGCGATCGCGTTTTTTGTTGCTTGTCATAGGAGATAGCGAATGCCTACGGCAAGCTAAGCCAAAGCATTCGCTTATTCTTTAAAGATTCATCAAAAAATCCTCAACAGAAACACCAGCCTGCTCTAAAATACTTTTAAGAGTTCCCACTGCCAAAGTTTTCCGCTGTACTGGCACCACACAACCTACTTCTACTACCCCTTGAGGGTTTGCTTTGTCATCAACTGGCAATTGTTTCTTTAAAATGAGGTGACTTCCCCGCTGACGCACTTGCACAAAACCTAAGTTTTCTAAAGCACGTATAGCTTCTACACTGCTGACCCGTGGTAGTTTAGGCACTCAACACCTCGAATGTAGTTAACAGACGAGGAGAAGTTTTAGGCAAAGGGAATTCTTCTAAATAGAGTTCTGTTGCTTCTTTGAGATTGGCGATCGCTTCTTCAATCGTTTCTCCTTGGCTAGCAGTCCCTACTTCAGGACATTCTGCAACATATACATCTTCTTCCCAATAAACAATTGCGGTGAAAGTTCGAGACATTTTTTTGAGAATGTTGGTTATATTTTAACTTTTTTATTATAGGTTAACATATTACTGCCAAGCTGACTTAATACAATTTTGGGTAAGAGGCGATCGCTTTTGCATTTGAGGTTAAAGATCGATCGCCTGCCACTAAAAAATAACTTACGCTCTAAGCTTCAGGATCGATTCCCAAAGCACGTAACTGTGCGGCTAATCGATCGGCACGTTGCCTTTCTTGTTCAGCGCGTTGTCGTTCTTCTTCAGCGCGTTGTCGTTCTTCTTCAGCTTGTTGTTGTGCTAATTCTTTCTCCTGCCGTTCCAATTCGGCTCTTTCGCTACCAGCTAACAACAAATTACCATTAGCATCCCACCAACGCAGCCAGGCTGAAGCCACCCCAGCCCTAAAGGGACGGGGGTTCAAAATGCGATGAAACCTCCACTTGGCTCTCCCAAATTGGTACAACATCCAAGTTCTTAGTGTTAGCATTTTGAACTTTCGCTGCGACTCGCTCTGACTCTGGGAATTTCCCAAAGGAAGGAGGAACTTGTCCTCCTAATCGCAAGTTAATTTTCGTGGTCGCCTGTCTCCAAGCCGCATACAAGAG